>DASZQR010000010.1:600000-810692 GCA_035549555.1 Patescibacteria group bacterium | reverse complement strand
TTGACCAGTGAGCTGTTACGCTATCTTTAAAGGATGGCTGCTTCTAAGCCAACCTCCTGGCTGTCTATGGAATAACACTACCTTTGAAACTTAGGATAAATTTAGAGGCCTTAGACGAAAATCTGGGATCTTTCCCTTTAGTCGTATCGGCTTAGCCCGACACGGCTGTCTAACCACTTGTATTTACAGTTATTCGGAGTTTGATTAAACAACAGTACTTAACGTACTCTTGCCCATTCAGTAGCTCTACCACCTGTAAATTAATAATGGCCACGGTCCCCATAGACCTTTCGGGGAGAACCAGCTATCTCGGGATTCGGTTGGTATATTGCCGCTAACCACAAGTCGTCCGAGCTTATTGTAACAAACATCGGTTCGGGCCTCCCACTGTACTTCTACAGTGTTCACCCTGCTCATGGTTAGATCATCCCGTTTCGGGTCTGTCACGATGCACTAATTGCCCTTTCGGACTTGCTTTCGCTATGCCTTCGATTCAAAAAATCTTAGACTTGTGCATAATGGCAACTCGCCGGTTCATTCTTCAATAGGCACGTGATCACTGGATAAATCCAGCTCTCACGGTTTGTTCGCAAACAGTTTCAGGTACTATTTCACTGAGCGTCTCGCTCTACTTTTAACCTTTCCCTCACGGTACTAGTTCACTATCGGTCCTTTTCTATATTTAGTCTTGGAAGATGGTTCTCCCGGATTCCCACACAGAATTTGCTGCATAGTACTTGGGATACTCATAGAGTTTACCGCAATTTTATTTACAAGACTTTCACTTTCTTTGGTTTGCCATTCCAGGCTATTCAATTATTTTGGTAAAATCTCACATTTGAGTCCCGCAACTCCTCATTCGTACAAGTACGAACAAAGTTTAGACTATTTCGGTTTCGCTCTCCGCTACTAACGAAATCTTTATTAATTTATATTCCTCCCGGTACTTAGATGTTTCAGTTCCCAGGGTGCCCTACTTACTATTAGTAATCTAGATAAATCTAGAAATTTGGTAATAAGTTACCTCATAAAGAGGTGGGTTGTCCCATTCGGATACCGACGGATCAAAGCTTCGTGGCAGCTCCCCGTCGACTTTCGCGACCATGTACGTCCTTCATCGGTAGAAAAGACCAAGGCATTCACTGTCTGCGTTGGTTATGATTTGCGACCTTTCTCTTCAACTATGTTGTCGAGATAACATGACAACTAGTTGAATAATGTTGATTGCTCTCCCAGAGCAACCAACAAGATTTAGATTTCAATGTGCAATTTCAACGGATTTTTAGTTGTGGACCCGGGCGGGGTCGAACCGCCTACCTCTTCATTGCAAATGAAGCATTCAGCCAGTTAAACTTCGGGCCCGTTTGGCAATTAAAAACCGACCTATAAGGTCGGTTACAATGATTAGATTTTTAATTTTACTTAGGCCACAAGACGCTTGTGACTTTTGTTTAAGTTAAATAAATTTCTTTTCATTAAGCGTGACAGACCTTAAAAGGTATGGATAGTATATAGGAGTTAGATTTAGGAGTCAAGAGAAAGCTTAAAGCGTATTATTTTGCCTTTGTAGCTATATATCGATTTAGTTTGCGAGCTGTTTCGTTCGCTTGGCCTGTTAATTCTGCAATTTCATAACATTGACCTTCTGCTGTTTCTGGAGAGAGTTTTTGTCCATAAGGTGAGTTTAAAATTGAGTCTTTCAAGGCTCCGTTAGAAACTGCCCGTATTTTAGCTTCATTAATATCTCTTCCGTTGCTATCTTTTAAGACTGCTGTTAATAGTTTATTTAAAGCTGTCTCGGTTCTGGTAAATTGACCGATATAATTCTTATTCTCAGGACCTAATTTTTGTTCGAGAGCTATACGTGCTTGATCTGATTCTTGAGTGAGTCTAGCTTCTGGAGTTAATTGATTTTGTTCAGACATAGGATCTGCCATTTGAAATATTATACACTAAATTGTTTTGAATTCAAATTTAGATTGATTCGTGATAAAATACACATACTTTAGGGTGATTGGCTCAATGGTAGAGCGCGTTCCTGATAAGAACGAGGTCGATGGTCCGATTCCATCATCACCCACTTATGTCGCCTCTTAGAATTGAAGCTTTTCATTCAAGTAAAGGTTGGAGTGAAATCGGAATAATTGGGCCTCATGATCCTTTTGGTTCGATTTCTGATAATCTACCTAGTGGACATAGAGATATTTTTATATTTTTTTGTTCGCCAGACGATAAATATTCTGTAATTAAAATATTGCCAGAAGGTTTTGACCTAACTCTTAACTATTTTCGAAATATTTCTTTAGAAAATTTAAAAGAAGCGAAAGAAATAAAAAGATTAACTTTGGGAAGTGGGTCTTATGAAATGAAAATAAAAACAGATATTAGTCCAATAGAAAGAAAAATTCGTTTTACTCACATTAATTCTTCAAAGCAGAAGTAGTCTGCATTCTCAAATAAAAATAAAATATAAATAGGAGAAATATATTACTTCAAACTTTGAAGACTTCCTCAAATTGACAACCAAGATATAACTGTAAACGAAATCCGTTTTATTATTTGTAAAAATAAATTTTTACAAATCTGGTTAAAAACGGCAGATTTAAAAACCGGGTGTGTATTCACACTCCTTAGAAAGGAGGTGATCCATCCGCTCCTTCCAGAACGGATACCTTGTTACGACTTAATCCTCATCGCTAGTGTCACCTTCTGCCTATCACTAGACATTCGGGTGCCCCTAACTTTGCTGACTTGACGGGCGGTGTGTACAAGAGGCGAGAACGTATTCACCGCAACATAGCTGATTTGCGATTACTACCAATTCCGCGTTCATGAGGGCAAGTTGCAGCCCTCAATCCCCACTGAGAAGCCGTTTGATGGGATTAGCTCCGTCTTACAACTTGGCAACCCATTGTCGGCTTCATTGTAGCATGTGTGTAGCCCAGGACATAAGGGCCATGCTGACTTGACGTCGTCCCCACTTCCTTCTATCACAAGGATAAAAAGTCCCATATAAATATCTAATATATGGCAGGGGTTGCGCTCGTTACCCCACTGAAGGGAACACCCCACGGCACGAGCTGACGACAGCCATGCAACACCTGTGTTATCATCTCTGTTTTCACAAAGATCATTCTCTATTTCTAGTGAACTAACACGATAACATGTCAAACCCTGGTAAGGTTCTTCGGTTCGTCTCGAATTGAACCACATGCTCCACTGGTTGTGCGCCTCCCCGTCAATTCCTTTGAGTTTTAAACTTGCGTTCGTACTCCCCAGGCGCTTCGCTTAACGTGTTAACTTACGAGACGGAAAAAATCCCATCTCTAGCGAAGATAGTTTACGGCTAGGACTACAGGGGTCTCTAATCCCTTTCGCTCCCCTAGCTTTCGTTCATCAGCGTCAGAATATTCCTAGTTACCTGCCTTTGCCCTTGGAATTCCTATCGATATCAACGGATTTCACCCCTACACCGATAGTTCTAGTAACCCCGAAATATCTCAACTCTTACAGTATTATTCCCCTTTCCGAGGTTGAGCCTCGGGCTTTAAAGAATAACTTATAAAAGAGCCTTTAGAAACGCTTTACGCCCAATAAATCCGGACAACGCTTGCACCTCTCGTATTACCGCGGCTGCTGGCACGAGATTAGCAGGTGCTTATTCTCCATAAGTTCTCACTTATGGCAAAAGAAGTTTACAACGAAAACGCCTTCATCCTTCACGCGGCGTCGCGACATCAGAGTTTCCTCCATTGTGTACGATTCCCAGTTGCTGCCACCCGTAGGTGTATGGGCCGTGTCTCAGTCCCATTCTGCCCGGTCATCCTCTCAGATCGGGTACCCGTCGTAGGCTTGGTAGGCTTTTACCCTGCCAACTACCTGATGGGCAATAGGCTCCTCAATCAGCGCGAAGTTAATCGCTTTCATCCGGAGATATTATGCGGTATTAGCTCATCTTTCGATGAGGTATTCCCCACTAAAGGAAAGATTCCTATTGAATTACTCAGCCGTTCGCAGCTAGTAGTATTGCTACTACTCGCTCTACTTGCATGCTTAAAGCACGCCGCTAGCGTTCGTCCTGGGCCAGGATCAAACCCTCAAATAAGTTGACTACGTCAACTTGCGGATTTTGAATAAATTCAAAATCGTAAGTGACAAATAGCCATAAATTGACTTGTCTCCATTCGTTGACGTTTGAATGGAGGGCCAGAAACGCTTACAGTTATATCTTGATTGTCAAAGTGCTTGTCCAAAATGGACTTATGAAGTTGTTAACTGGTAGTATTCTTTCGAACTTTCCAACAAGTTAACTTTGTGAAGATATTATATATGGTAAGTCAAGAAAGGTCAATAGATCTTACTAATCGACTAACTCTTGATGTGGATTTTTAATCGTTAAAATAGGTATTTTAAACTCTCGCTTTTTTACTTGTGACACAAATTGCTCAAATGTTTCTATCATATCAACTTCCTCTGGAAAATCTGGATATGATTTGAAGCCTGATTTTGCCATTTTCTCTTCATGGTTTCTTAACTTTCTTTCAGTGGTGCGAGAGTTGATAACCGTACGTTTTCCACCATTGATGCTTCGGTAGGAAAATCCTTCTTCTGAATAGATAGGTTCTGTTGGTATAGTAGTTACAAAAATACTATATAAGGAATTATCTTTATCTTTTATAAATGTAAACATATTGAACCACTTTCTATCCACAAGTACAGAGAAAGATATGCTTTGGATGCCGTAATTATCCGTTATAACAAATTTTCTTTTTTTATCATCACTTAATATTTCTACTTCGGAGATGTCTTGACTACCTATTTCTTTCATAATCAGTTATTCTACTCTTTTCTGAAGCTGAATTAAATAGAATTGCAATGATATAATCGAGATGTGATAGACGCCTCATGTTAATTATTGTTGCAGTTCTTGTTATTGGCGGTTTAATTTGGGCCAAGAATTATTTTTATTATGACATGTCTGAAGAATTCCCTCCTTGCGGATACACAATTATTGATGGAAAAAGAGTTTGGAAGTGTGTTTAATTACCTTTTACTTTTTTGGGGCTAAAACTAATTTAAACTAACATTAGGAAGCCCGATAGAAACCAGACTTTGAATGTGATTTATATCATGTGTTTTTTGAAGTCTGGAATTGAAAGCTTCTTGGGCATTAAGAGGATGTGCCTCCTGGCCGTTTATATTAATATGTCTTGTTTCTGCAAAATATTCTTTGAAACAGATTTGACCTTCACAAACATTTTTAAATTCGCACTTTAAATGCTCATCATGAGGCAAAAGACCTTTTTGATGAGCTAATTGTTCAGCTCGTGTTAGGATTGCACATTCACAACTCATTTGCCTTGTTATAGTCCTAAAAATTGAAGAAGTCAAGAAAGGTCAAACTTATTTTATTAGATTATTAACTTGTTGAATGAATTCTGATTCTTCTAACATTTTACTCAAGAAAATAACTCCATATTTTTGAGTTAGATCTGCGTGATCTTCTGAACTAAAAATTACAGTATTTTGTTTCATTTCTTTTAAAGCCATTGCTATTCTGAAACCACTATAATCTGTTGAATCCAGATCGTTTATTGCATGAAAATCAGTTAATACCAGATCTATTTGATCGCCTGAAGCTTGAATTGTCTCAATTTCGGGAATAACTCCCTTTTCTCGAACTATACTTGTGTTTATTTGAGAACATCTGAATCCGGCTTTCGCCAATATTGCAGTTTTATTTCTCAATAACTTTTCATCGTTATCAATTAAAACGACATGTTTTTGTCGTTCCGACATTTTTAGATTTTACACCTTTTGGAAATTAAATTGAAGAGAATTTGAATTAATGAAATTATTAAGATATATTTGCTTAATTATGGAATCACTTCGCCTTCTACCAGACGGATTATCAAATTCAGATCGTCAACAATTATCCATTTATTTGTGCGGAATAGTTTTAGAAAAATTGGAAAAAGAGCATATGATTCGTAAATTTGAAAGACAATCTTCTGATGATCCGAATTCTCCTCATTTTATAGTTAATTTTAGAGAAATAAACATACCTTTGTATGCCACCTCTAATGAAAGAAGTTTTTGGACATTTATAAATTTAGACAGCAATGCAGTTGTTGTACAAATTCTTGCAGGAAATGAAATAATACATCCTATGGAAACTTTCAATCGGATTCGCAAAAAATTAAGTTATTCAAGAATAAATGCATTAAGAGACAACTTGTAAATATTTTTTTGCAAATCGATCAGCTTCTTTTTCTTGTTCACTAATTTCTTTTTTGGTTTGTAATTTTCCAATTGAATTTCTGTGGCCTAAGACAACATGTCCAATTTCGTGCGCAATTGTCCAAGTTATTTGTCCAGGATTTTCTTTTAATAATTCGTCGGAAAGAAAAATTAAATATTCATTTTTCTTTAATTCATCACCCCGCAAAGTAAATGCCCAACCATCTTCAAAACTACTTACAAACCAAACGTGAGTTGCAATAAATTCTTGAATATCTTTGGGAAATTTTTCGAGAGTTTGCAAAACCATTTTTTGCATGAATTTATTTCCCTGAAGCCTGTGACCAAAGAGAGCTTTAATTTTCATCTATGATTGGTGTAATCATTTGTACAGTATCAATCAGTAAAGGGTCTTGTGTTTTTACCTGCGTTTTGGATATTTTGTGCTGCATCTTCAAAAACTCTCGGTTTTGATTTTTCTTTCATGGATGCTGGTATCCAACCATCAGATCTTTCCATACTTATTTTGAATTCTTTTTTTGGAAGAAAAGTAGATATATAACTGGAAGAATTCCTATTGAATTAACTATTAATAAAACTACAAACCAAATTTTTTGACTATTTCGAGCCGCTTTCCAAAGAGCCATGGCTTTGAAAACAAGATCCAGAGCAAAAAACAAAATAAAAAATGGAAAAAGAATTGAAAAGGGGTTTAATAGCGACTTTAAAAGCATGGACATAGTATAGCAAAAATATTTACTTTTTAAATAGAAGGGTTATAGTTTGATTATGATTGAAGTTAATTCTAACAAACAGGAAATCAAAATTAAAATAAGAACCTATATTTTCCCCGCAAACGAACCTGAGTACCCTGAAGAATTAGCTGAGATAGAATTTTTGGAACAAATAAAAAAAGAAAAGGAAGAAAATTTAAAAATTATTAATAACCAACAAAATAGTTAATTTTTGCTTTGGATTTAAGACCATCGATAAAAGTACTTTCAGCTTGCTGCAATTTTTGTTGTTGCAAAGTGTTTTTAATATCTGCTTGCTCACTTGCCAAAGTTGCTCCTTTTGGATATGTGCTTTTGTTTTGATTGAAATAATCTGAGATTTCCTGGTCTGAAACCGTAACAGACTTACCTGCCATTTTTTGAACTAAAAGCTGTAATTTCACTTGATCTTGCAAATCTTTTTGTGTCATTCCTTGAGCTGCAAGAGCAGTATTTAAATCTTCTCCTTGAGATTTAAGATTATCTGTAATCTGGGTTATCTGATCGTTTATTTCACTTTGAGTAACTGTAACCTTTTCTTTTTTAGCTTCCTGTAAAATTAAATCATTGGTAACTAAATTATCCAAAACTGATTGTCCACCTTCTTTTTCAAGTTCACTAACAACTGCATATCTACTTATTGGTTCACCGTTTACAGTTGCCGCGACAAAAACGCCTTTGAAATGATAAAGAAGAATTGCAAGAATAACGGCAGCGGGAATTAAAAGCAATTTTGGAGGAAAAATTCTTGATGAAATGTTTTTTAACATTGGCCAAATTGTATAGAAAGAAACTCATAAATACAAGTGACAATAAAATTTTAAGTTAGTTTTCAGGGTCTAATGTATAATATGTGAACTATGAGAATACTTGTTATTGAAGATGAAAGACGCATTGCAAATACTATCAAAAAAGGACTTGAGCAAGAAAGATATGCAGTTGACACAGCTTATGACGGGACTAGCGGATATGATCTTGCAAGCAGCGAAGATTATGATCTAATACTTCTTGATTTGCTTCTTCCTGGAATTGATGGGATGACAATTTGCAAAAATTTAAGAACTGCAAAAGTTGAAACACCAATTTTAATTCTTACGGCGAAAGGACAAATAGAAGACAAAATTGCAGGACTAAACGCTGGAGCTGATGATTATTTGACAAAACCTTTCTCTTTTGAAGAATTGCTTGCCAGAATAAGAGCTCTTACACGAAGACCTAAAAATGTAGTTTCTAATGTACTCAAAGCGTCTGACTTGGAGCTTGATATAGAGAATTTCAAGGTTACTAAAAAAGGCAAAAGAGTAAAGCTTTCAAGCAAAGAATTTAGTTTACTGGAATACTTTATGAGACATCCTGATAAAATTATTTCAAAGGACACCATAATTAATCATGTCTGGGATTATGATGCAGATATTTTGCCAAACACAGTTGAAGTTTATATAAGGAATCTTCGCAAAAAAGGAATTGATGTTGAAACCGAACGAGGATTTGGATATAGATTATCTTCTAAATAATGTTTAAAAATGCACGGATAAAGCTTACCTTATGGTACCTGCTAATTATTATGGTAATTAGCATTTCTTTTAGTGTTGTGATTTATCGTTCGCTTGTCAGCGAAGTAGAAAGATTTGACCAAATACAAAGGACAAGGATTGAAATACGTTTTGGTTATGCTGCACCAACAGTTACAGTCGACCCATCGTTAATTGAAGAAACTGAGCGAAGAATCGTAGTAACACTTGTATTTATTAATGTCATAATTTTGGCTGTTTCAGGGCTTATCGGATACTTTTTAGCAGGTATTACACTTGCGCCAATTTCAGAAATGATTGATGAGCAAAATCGGTTTATATCGGACGCCAGCCACGAACTTGGGACACCCCTTACCTCACTTAAAACTGCGTTTGAAGTATATTTGCGGGAGAAAAAGCCAACAATTGAAGAAAGCAAAACACTTGCCACTGAGAGCATTGAAGAAGTAAATAAACTGCAAACACTTTCTTCTTCCCTGCTTACACTTGCACGACATGAAAAGCCAATTGTAAATACAAAGATAGAAAAAATTTCATTGAAAGAAGTTGTAAACAGCGCAGTTAAACAGGTAAACAACATGGCTCACGAAAAAGAAATAAGCATAGCTTGCAGCGATGACGTTGTAAAACTAATATCTAATGTGAAAGTTTATGGAGATAAAGATTCTTTAGAACAGCTTCTGGTAATAATATTAGATAATGCGATTAAATATAGTACAAAGGAAAGCAGTATTGAAATTAAGACAGCAAAATCTGATCATCATGTTCTAATATCAGTTACTGATCACGGAATAGGAATTGCTAAAGAGGATCTGCCACATATTTTTGACAGATTTTACAGGACTGATATGGCTCGAAGCCGTAAAGCAACAGGAGGATACGGACTTGGTCTTTCAATAGCAAGAAAAATTGTTGAAGAGCACGGCGGAAGTATCAATGTAAAATCAGAAATAAATAAAGGAAGTACTTTTGAGATATCATTACCACTGTGATTAAAAAATTAAAAATATTTTTTAAAAAGCACGAGAAAAGTTTATTAATTATCTCTTTTGTTTATCTTATTGGAGTTTGTGCTTATATGATAATTCATCGGTCATGGTTTTCTCCTGATCAATTTTTTGCGTTTGCGATATTTGGAGCACTACTTGCCGGGCGAATTAAAATGTTTTTATTTGACTGGATTCCTTTCTTACTTTTTTTCTTTGGATACGAATTTTTAAGAGGAATAGTGCCGCATATTAATAGCAATGTGCATATTTTAACAATGATACGTATTGATAGATTTATTTTTGGGACTGTGCCAACAATAAAACTGCAACAGCTTTTTTATAATCCAAATCATTTACAGTGGTATGATTATTTTTTGGTTACCTGCTATATCGCCTACTTTGTTATGCCGATGCTTGTTGGATATTATTTTTGGATAAAAGATAGAGCTTTTTTTAAAAAGTTTTCGCTTGCTTTTGTACTACTAGCTTATGCATGTTTTATAACTTTTATAATATTCCCCGCAATGCCACCTTGGATGGCATCAGGACAAGGATATTTGCCGCCAATTGAAGAAGTAACAGGACATGTCATGGCCCATTTTTTGCCGTCACAACTATCTCTTCCTACCGTTTATCAATTGGTTTCAGCTGACCCCGTTGCTGCATTCCCCTCTCTTCATGCAGCTGTTCCGACACTTATATTTTTGTTTTTATTTAAAAAATATAAAAAGCGCGCACTTTTGTTTTTGCCATATTTGTTTGGAGTATGGATTGCAGTAATTTATTTGGGAGAACATTATTTTACAGATGTTTTGTTTGGGGCAATTTATGCAACAACGGTTTTTTTGCTGGTAAACCATTGGAGTTTTATTAAGAAGAAATTAAAAGTTCTTTTTTCTTCTTTGGCCATTTCTTAATTTCTATTTCTCTTTTTAAAGCAGAAGATTTATCAGGAAATTTTTCTTGGTAAATAATTTTTACAGGTTTGTGAGATTTTGTGTAAGCTGCACCTTTTCCGTTTTTATGAGCCTTAAATCTTTTGGATAAATTATTTGTAATGCCTGTATAAAAAGAATTATCTTGGCAAAGAAGAATGTAGACAAACCACATTTGGCTGCGGGACAGGGAATTGAACCCCAATTAACAGATCCAAAGTCTGCTGTCCTACCATTAGACGATCCCGCAATGATGAGTGGGAGGAATAACACCCACCTTCGGTGGGTTCGGAGGGGATCGGACCCTCGACCATCTCCTTAAAAGGGAGTTGCTCTACCACTGAGCTACGAACCCGAAGGGTACCGCAAGCTTTGCTTACGAACCCAAGAAACATATTATACTCTCCTATATTTATTTTGTGACCCCACTGGAATTCGAATCCAGGTTACAAGAATGAAAGTCTTGTGTCCTAGGCCTCTAGACGATGGGGCCGTATTATACGGCAAAGCCACGCCTATTTTATCATCTAAAGGTGCAATTAGGAAATTTTTTTCCTTCTCTGGCAAGTGAGCCGCCATTTGCTTGGCACTGACGAATAACTTGATCCAAAAGATAATCTGGATGAACTGTGTTTTTTATAATTACCAATAGATCATTACGGTGTTTATGCAAGATGGTAGCTTCCATTTGCAGCGCAAAGGGACACTTACCGCAAAGACCAGAATTTCTCTCTTTGCCCATAAGTTTTAAGCTACTTTAGGATGTAAACCGACACACTGCGGCTTGACTCTTTCTTCCCATTTAACTGTGCAATGGCATGCCGCACCTACAAGCTTATTAAGAGTCGTAGGATCTCCAGCCATGACTGCTTTGGTAACAAGATCGCGTCCGCTTGCACGATTAGTTAAACCAATTTCGTTCGCAAAAGGACAATGTAAACAAGGAAATTTTTCTTTCACAATTTTCACCCCCTTTTAACAAAAAAGGCCCTTGGCAGGGCCTCACAAATTTAAAAATATAAGGTAAACTTCTGATAATGTAATTATATTGTATACCCTATTTGCAAATACTTGACAAAATCGCTTTAGGTACTAAAATATTTAATATCTAAACAAAATGAGTAAGAAAAGAGAGAAATTACTACAGGAAGCTTCTCAACAATTGGCTGACGTTTTTGTTGGTCCACTTCGCCAAATGCACAATGAACACAAAGCAAAAAATTTTAAAAAAGAATTTCATTTTGGACATCAGAGAGCAAGACTTTTATTTGCACTTGAAAAGAACCAAGACGGTGTCCCTGTTAAAGAACTTGCAATGAAACTTAATGTCACTCCTGGAGCTGTTACTCAACTTGTTGATAAATTGGTCGAGAAAAAAATGGTTGAAAGAATGGAAGATAAAAAAGACAGGAGAGTTTTTAATATAAGTTTGTCGCGCTTTGCAAAAAACAGAATTAGGGAAATAAAAACAAATTATTTAAAAAATATTTCCAGCGGATTTAATGATTTTAGCGATGAAGAATTAGAGCAGTTTATAAATTTACTTAAAAAGGTGATTACGACACATTCGTGATAAAATATCCACAGATGCAAATTCTTAAAAATATTTGGCAGAAAATTAAAAACAGCGGACGAAGAACAAAAATAATTGGAATTGTTGTGATTTTGTTTTTCCTGTTTTTAATTTTGCGCGGTGGCAAAAAACCAGCACAATTAACTTATACAACAGCCGAAACAAATAATATTGCAAGCAGTGTGAGTGCATCAGGCGTGCTTAGCGGAAAAACAGTTGCAACACTTCATTTTAATCAAGCTGGAAAATTAAATTATTTAGCAGTAAATAATGGGGATACTGTCATAAAGGGACAGACAATTGCATCACTTGATTCGACACAAGCAAATGCTACTTATCAGGATGCATTAAATAATAGAAGAGAAACACAGGCAGCAGTTGATGCAGAACATGATGCAGATAAAAATAACGGAAGTAATGAAACATTTGCACAAAAAGCTGCAAGAACTGCGGCTGAAGTTGCAAACGATAATGCATGGAACACCTTGCTTGCAGCACAAGATGCATTAAGCCAAACAAATCTTACTTCGCCGATTTCAGGAATTGTTGTAACTCAAGGAAATTTAGCGACAGGACAAAATGTAACTCCTACTGATGTGATAGCTCAAGTCGTTGATTTTAGTTCTAAAGACTTTGATGCAACAGTTGACGAAAGTGATATTGCAAGTGTGCAGGTTGGACAGAGCGCACAAATAACACTAAACGCTTACGGAGACACAACTTTTGACGGAAAAGTAGTTGAAATAGAACCAACAACTCAAACTGATACAACTGGAGCAGTTACAGTAACTGTCAAAATAGAAGTCAGCGATCCAAGAATTTCCCAAATTTATGGACTTAATGGAAATGCAAATATAATTACTGCGCAAAAACAAAATACACTAACTATTCCACAAGATGCATTAATTGATGACACACATGTGTATATAAAAGACGCAAACGGAAAAGTCGAAAAGCGAACAATAACAACTGGTATAAAATCTGATACTGATGTGGAAGTATTGTCGGGACTTAACGCTGGAGACAAGATAGTTACTAACCCACAAGATGTCAAATGATGTCCAAACTTTCTGTTGATTTACAAAAGGTAAATAAAATTTTTGAAGCCGAAGGAGTAACTTTTCAAGCTCTTTATGATATTGACTTAGATATTAAAAAAGGAGAATTTGTAGCAATCGTTGGTCCTTCTGGAAGCGGCAAATCTACACTAATGAATATTTTGGGACTACTGGACCATCCAACAAACGGGAAATATTTTTTAGATGGACAAGATGTTTCTAAACTTAAAGAAACTACACTTGCAAATATACGCAATAAAAAAATTGGATTTGTATTTCAATCTTTTAATTTATTAAAAAGAACAAGCGCTCTTGATAATGTAATACTTCCACTTATTTATAGCGGAGTTAATGCTAGCGAGAGAAAAAGCTTAGCAGCAAAAGCTTTGCAATCTGTTGGGCTTGGGGAAAAATTAAATTCAAAACCAAATCAATTATCTGGAGGGCAACAACAAAGAGTTGCAATCGCACGAGCACTGGTAACAAACCCGGAGATAATTTTAGCTGATGAACCAACTGGAAACCTTGACAGCAAAACAGGAGAAGAAGTGATGCAAATATTTAAAGATTTAAATAAGGAAGGGCGAACAATAATACTTATCACCCACTCCGACGAAATAGCAAAAGAAGCAAAAAGACGCGTGACAATAAAAGACGGGCATTTGTATGGACATTAACGAAACATTATCAAGTTCACTGACTGCAATACTTGCAAATAGACTTAGAAGTTTTTTGACAATTCTTGGAATTGTTATTGGAGTCATGTCTGTAATTTTACTTGTATCTGTCGTTTCCGGACTTCAGATTTATATAACTCAGCAAATTCAGGGATTAGGATCTAATTTAATGTTTGTAATTCCTGGAACTATTGGCGGAGGAAGAGGCCCTGGAGGAGTGCAAGCAAATAAATTATTACTAACTGATGCAAGTAACCTAAAAACCAAACTTCAAGGGCAAGCTGAAGTTTCAGCTTCAATACAAAGCGTTGGAACGCTTAAAAATGGAAATAAAATTGATAAAGGAGTAACAATTGGCGGGGTTGATGCAAATTATACAAAACTAATTACGGCAATAAAATTTGATGAAGGAAATTTTTTCAGCCAATCACAGGAAGATGGTTCAAGACATGTTGCAGTAATAGGAAAAACTGTAGTTACAAAACTTTTTAACTCTGATCCAATTAACAAACAAATTGATGTTGGAGGAATAAAATACACAGTAATCGGAGTAATGGGAGCACGAGGAAGTACATTTGGAATTGATATGGATAATGCAATTTTTATTCCCTTAACTGCTGCACAAAAACAATTTGGGATAACAAACCCTAATGCAATTTATGTTTCTGCAAACTCGACTGATAATGTTAACCAAATACAAGATAAAGTGAAAGAAATACTACTTCGGCGGCTTAAAGAAGATGATTTTAGCGTCATGACACAAAGCGAAACGCTTTCAACTGTTGCACAAATAACAGGCGTACTTACAATTGCACTTGGAGGAATTGCGGCGATATCACTTCTTGTTGGAGGAATTGGAGTAATGAATATTATGTTAGTTAGCGTTACAGAACGCACTCGAGAAATAGGACTTCGTAAAGCGCTTGGAGCAAAGCCAGATGATATAAGAAATCAATTTTTAGTTGAAGCTGTAATTTTGTCAAGCATTGGTGGAATTGTGGGAATTGGTCTTGGGTTTTTATTTTCGCAAATAATAAATCATTTTATAACAACATCTGTTCCCCTTTGGTCTGTAATTTTATCTTTTGGATTTTCAATGATTGTAGGAGTTGTTTTTGGAGTAGCACCAGCAATAAGAGCTTCAAAGCTTGATCCAATTCAAGCACTTAGATATGAGTAGGTTGTATTTGTAAATAATATGTTAGAATTTAGTTAATTATGGCGGAAGATTTTTTAGTAGAAGCTCCAGGTGTGAGAAAAGTAGAATATTTGAATGATTCAAAAGACAGGAAATTTGTTTTTGAAAGACATTCTGGTTCCTATAAGGTTGATGTTATTGAATTTAGTGTTAAATTGGGAGGAAGATGGTTTGAAATGCTGAATTGCATAAATACACCAGAACAACAAAATATATCAATTTTTACAATTCCTGATAAAAGTATGTATGGTGAACAGCAACTTATGTATCAAGCAACTGGGGATGGGAAATTAGTAAGGGCTAGTTATCCAAGTAGAGATAGAATTGACGACCATGATGCAAGAATGAAAGCAGCAGGTTTTATGACTGTGGAAGAATTACCAAAAGAAATAGACATAAAGGCAACTTTCCACAGATTGGCAGACCAAATTAGAGAAAAAGATTTTAGCATCCCACAATTAGTTCCTAAAGGGACTATGTTAGAATGATGATTTTATATCTTGACAAGTCTTTTTGAAACTTTTTATATTTAATTATGGCAACAAAGAAGAAAAGCAAGAAAACAACAAAGAAAACTTCAGCAAAGAAAAGTTATTCTAAGTCATACACGAAAGGTTATGGGAAAAGGCCTCTCTGGCAATGGATTGTGATTTATTTAGTTATTGGTGCGGTAGTTTATTTTGTAATTTATTATTTTTTTATAGCAAGAAATAATATGAATAATGGCTACATTTCTCCAACTACTTCTTCTTACGTGGCGCCGAATTATTAAAAGCGGCTTGTTTTTGGTAAAATAGCAATATGCAAAAATTAAAACCTGGAGTGCTTCGTCATCAGACACCTTCTGAAGAGGATTTAAAAACGATCAGACATAATCCTATCTATATAGTAAGCGATAATGTGATTGATACATATAATATTGGATCTCTTTTTAGACTTTCTGATGCGGTTTCTGCAAAAAGACTGTTTATTTGTGGCGAGAGCGAATATCCCCCATCTTCAAGAATCCATAAAGCGGCAGTGGGAACAGAAAATTGGGTACCTTGGAGCAAGATTGATGACATAATGGAGGTAATTAATAAATTAAAAAGTGAGGGTGTACAGATAATTGCTGTAGAACAAGATAAAAGATCAATACCAATAAAAGAGTTAAGTTCTAAAGTTAAATTCCCCTGTGCGATTGTGGTGGGAAATGAAACTGGTGGAGTTAAGAAAGAGGTTTTGGAGACAGCTGATATCATTGTAGAGTTGCCAATGTACGGAATAAATCATTCATTTAATGTCTGGGGGGCTGCTGCAGTGGTGGCCTACAAAATTACTGAATTACTTGAGAGCTGAATTTACTGTAGACTGCATGTCTGTCCAGGAATATGCACCTGGATACAAGGTTGAATTAACAAAAAAACCTGGAGTTCCTGTTACTCCAAGTGATGTTGCTAAATTTGTATCATCAGTAAGTTGAGAAACATATTTCTTGCTATTAATGCACGAAGTCATGAAATTGGTATCAACAGCGGATTTCAAGAAGTTTGCCATTGTTGTAGCGTCTTGTGGTTGATAAGCTCTAAAACCATTAGTTATATCAGTTTGTGTTGGATTAAATTTAATTTTCGTATTATTCATTAGATTATAGCCAGCATTTGACATAAGAAGGTTATTAACCTGCCAAAATTTACTCTGTTCGTTTGCACAATATAAAGCTGTCATTCCAACTTCTCCATCACCATGGCCAGGATAATAAACAAATGCCATTGAGGCTTTTCCTTGTTTTACTAAATTTTCCATTTCGCTTGCTGGTGGTTGGTAACTACCTCCATTAGCTGAATAAGTAAATT
This sequence comes from Patescibacteria group bacterium, assembly GCA_035549555.1. Lineage (NCBI taxonomy): Bacteria > Patescibacteria group bacterium. The sequence goes on along the minus strand of DASZQR010000010.1, from coordinate 793,882 downwards.
GAGTCCCCATTTGTTGACCAACTTCGGGATCATATCCACCGGCGGCATGGCAATATGGACAGCTAGGATCAACAACTTCTACGAATAATAATTTAGAGTTTGCATTACCCAATTTTATGATGTTTTTATCCCATAAACCTTTAATTGTATCTAGCGAAACTGTTGGAGTGGTTGTACCAGTTGTACCTGTTCCAGTTGTTGTAGCTGTAGTATTTGTTGTTGCAGAAACTCCTGTAAGATCTTCAACTTTTTGAGTGAGGCGGCCGATTACAAATGCCATTAAGATAACTGCAACAATTAAAATTGATTTTATATTAAACTTTTTTAAGTTTTCTAAAATACTGTTTTGTTTTGTAGTAACAGTTTCTTTTTGTTTTGCCTTAGCCATATGCGCATTTTAGCCGAGATATTTCAAGGCGTCAAGAGCAGCCATACACCCCAAACCTGCCGCTGTGATTGCTTGCTTATAATGATAATCATGAACATCGCCTGCAACAAAAACTCCCTCAACAGAAGTTAATGTGTGATATCCATCTTTTTCAAACATTTTTATAAAACCTTTTTCATCTAATTCAATTTTTCCTTGGAAAATATTGGATGACGGCGAATGACCGATTGCTACAAAAACTCCATCAACTACTAACTCTCCGTTGTTTAAAATTAATTTTTCCAGTTTTTGATCTCCTACCATTTCTTTAATTTCTGTATTAAACATCACTTTTATTTTTGGATTTTTTAAAACTTTTTCCTGCATTATTTTTGATGCACGAAAAACATCTTTTCTACAAAGAATTGTTACTTCGCTTGCAACTTTTTCTAAAACTAAGGCTTCTTCCATTGCTGAATCTCCTCCACCAACTACTGCGACTTTTTTATTTTTAAAAAACGGTGCATCGCAGGGAGCACAAGAAGAAACACCGCGGCCAATTAATTTTTGTTCACCAGGAACTCCCAACCACACAGTTTCGGCGCCAGTTGCTATAATCACGACTTTTGCTTTATATGAATTATTGATAGTAAAGGGCTTACTACTAAAATCTACTGAAGTTACTTTTTCGTTTACAATTTTTGCGCCAACATTTTCTGTTTGCTTCCTCATATTGGCCATTAAATCCGGGCCCTGAATTCCATCAGGAAAGCCAGGGTAATTTTCAACTAACGTGGTAAGCATTAATTGCCCGCCCCAACTTTCTCCTGCAAAAAGAATAGTTTTTGCAGATCCTCTTGTAGTGTAAATAGCTGCGGTCAGACCGGCTGGGCCGGATCCGATCACAGCTATATCAAAAACTTCATTCATTATTACATTGTTTGTCCACCGTTTGCTGGTGGCATGTTTACTCCTGAATCACCTTGACCTTCTGGTTTTGGCATTTCACCTGGCATTCCAGTTGGTTGTCCTTCTGGTGCTGGTGCTGGTGTTGCTGGTTGAGTTGGTTCTGGTGTAGGTGGCATGACTGGTGCATTTGGATCAGCTGGCATTGTTGGTTGCTGTCCTGGCATTTGTCCGCCGTTATTTTGATCTTGTTGCATTTAAATCACCTCCTTAAAATTAAATTCCTTTTTTGATTAAATCTTCAAAGCTTCCTTTACCTGAAAAACCTACTTGTCTACCAATTTCTTTTCCGTCTTTAAATAAAACAGTTGTCGGAATTGACATTATTCCTAATTTTCCTGATTCGAGCGGATTTGCATCAACATCAACCTTGAGAATTGTAACTTTACCTGCATATTCATTTGACAGTTCTTCTAAAACCGGCTCTGCCATTTTGCATGGGCCGCACCATGTTGCCCAGAAATCTACCAATACAGGAGTCGAACTTTTTAAAACTTTTTCTTCCCAATCACTGTCCGCAATATTAATAGTTGCCATATTTTAAGCTGTCCACACTATATCTTTAAATTATTAATGAAGTCAAGAGATAAATTTATTTTTTGAGAACCTTAAAATTACCTTATTGCAGATATAAGAAAATGGTAAAGTCCAAAAAATGGTTCCCGCAAAAATAAATAAAATTATTCCGCTTCCACTTATCAATGAACCTTCTTCATAACAAACAGGGTTAGTGTTGCAAGTTAATTCTAAGACAATGAATAAAAATAAATTTAAAAGAGCTGCAATAAAGGTGATATAAATATTAGAGTTAATTATCTTCTTGAATTTAACTAAATATAAGTTTCCTAAAATAACAAAAATTATATTAAAAATATTTATTAAAAACGATCCACAAAGAAGAATAAGCATTATTAGGATTCCAACAAAAAAATAACTGATCTTAGAATAAGAAACTGCTTCTTCTATTGGAAATAGAAGAGAGATTATTGCGATTGGGAACCAAAAAATTAAGTTTAAAGTTTTGATTACTCTTAACCAATTAACTTTCATATTTTTCTTTTAAATAATTTACAAAATAATCTGGATTAAGAGATTCTCCTGTAACGCGTTTAACTAATTCATCTGGATAATAAAAACTTCCATACTGGTGAATATTTTTTCTTAGCCAATTTAAAATTGGTTTGAAGTTTCCAGATTCGACCAACTTATCAAAATTTTTAATATCTTTTTTAAGAAAATAATACCATTGCCCTGCATACAAATTTCCCAAAGTATATGTTGGAAAATAGCCAAAAGAATTGTGAGCCCAATGAATATCCTGCAAAACTCCTTCGGAATTATTTTTTGGAGTGATTCCTAAATATTTTTTCATTTTCGAATTCCAGACTTCAGGCAAATCTTTAACTTTTATTTTTCCGTTAATTAGATCATTTTCAATTTCAAAACGAATTGCTATATGTAAATTGTAAGTTACCTCATCTGCATCAACTCTGATGAAACTTTTTTCAACTTTATTTAATAAATTATAAATTTCATCCGGAGTTAAATTATATTTTGATGAAATATATTTACAAAATTGTCTACTTCTTCCAATCATATTTTCCCAGAATCTGGACTGACTTTCGTGAATCCCAAGGGAGACACCGTGATCTAAGGGAGTGTTTTCGTATTTAAGGTCTGCTCCCTGCTCGTATAAGGCGTGGCCGCCTTCATGCATTGCGCCAGTTAAACTTTCCAAACTTTTTTCGTCGTAACGATTTGTAATACGAACGTCAAACCTTCCCAAAGTCGTTTCAAAAGGGTGAGGAGCAACATCCATTCTTCCGGCATTAAAATCGTAACCCATTTTTTGCAAAACAAATCCAGCAATTTCTTTTTGTTTATTAATATTCATATTAAATTTAGTATGTTTTTTAGTTTGTTTTATATTTTTTATAATTTCTAACAACTGTGGAGTTAATTTAGAAAATAAATTTTCGACAAATTCTGCAGTTAAACCTGGCTCGTGGAGGTCTAATAATGCATCGTATGGATTATTTTTATATCCTAAATATTTCGCTTTTTTTCTACTTATATAAATTAATTTTTCCAGATACGGAGCAAAAATATTAAAATCTTTTTTCTTTCTCGCTTCAACCCAAGCTGTAAAACTTTCAGAAATTAATTTTGATTCTTCTATTAATAATTTCTTTGGGATTTTATTGTAAATTTTTAATGATCTCTCTAAAATTCTTTTTGTATTTTTGTTTTTTTCTTTTGAAATTAAATCCTGAAAAGTTTTATCCTGCCATTTATCAGCTAGTAGTGAAACTAAAAACGCAGTTTGTTCTCCTCTGTTTTCAGCAGCTTTTTCTGGCATATTAACTTCTTCATCCCAGCTTAAAATCGCTTGGATATCAGAAAGAAGAGAAATTTCTTTATATTTTTCCTGGAGTTTGGTCACAAGAGGATTTTACATCAGAAATGCAAAAATTAAAATGATCGCGAAATTTGTAAGAAGATAAATTGTTAACTGGTTTTGGTCTAATTGAATTGGAATATTTTTAAACCAGTTTTGTAAATTTATATTAGTTTTTAAATCAAGATATTCATCTAAAAGAAGATGTAGTAAAAAAGCTATAACAAGACCTTTCCCAAGCAAACTACTTGATGAAGTAATGACAAGAAAACTTAAAATTACAAAAATAATTTGAAATAATATGGAATGAAAAATTAAATTCGTTCGCTCGCTTCGAGTGTTTGATAAAATGTTCCAGCTTTCTGTTAAATTTCCTTTTTGAGCTTGATACATTACACGCTGGCTGGTTAACTCATAAGGCTTTAAATAATAAACATAAATCACGTGATCAATATCTGGCAAGACTGCGCCAATAAGACCGCCAATTAAATATGGAAGGAAAATTAAATTATTAGAAAGATTTTGTAGATTCAAAAAGCGCAAAAGAAAAACTGGAATAAATAATAGAATGGTTGTAATTAAATGGAGGGCAAGCTCTTTTTTCATTTAAATCATTTTAAACTAATTTGTGAATTCTTGCACAAAAATTTTGCCGTAAAAACCATTATCAATTACTCCGATTCCAATTTTTTTGAAATCTTTATCTAAAATATTTGCCTTATGACCGGGAGAATTCATTAATCCAGTGTGGGCAACTTCGACTGTTGGAGCAAGCGCCAGATTTTCCCCTGCTACTTGATAGCTAATTTCTGCTTGTTGCATACGGTAAGCAACATCGTGGCCTTCTTGATCATAATGGCCAAAATAATGATTTTGCCACATAAATTTTCCATAATTTTCCCCAAGAACTACTAATTTTATATCCCATGTGAGAGCTTGTATTCCGCGCATAGTTCGCTCTTCATTAACTAACTGAAACATTTTTGTTTCATCATCGCGATCAATCGTTAAATTATTACTTGGGGCATCAAGGGGAACTGAAGTTTTACTTTCTGGCTCAACAGTTAAATAAGTGAGCGACTGGTTTATGGCTCCTCCGAAAACATTATCAATTTCTTTTTCTAAACCAGCGGTTTTGCTGAGGATATAATTTCCAATTTGAGAATTACTGATATCTGTTTTAATTTTAGGATTTATTGGAAGAGCAATTGCTAAAGTAATGACAAAGGCAACTAAAATAACTCCTTGAGCAAAAGAAAGAATACAGCCAATAATTTTGTTTACTGGATGATGAAGAATTTTTGTGGGGATTTTTGAAATGAGTAAAGTTAGAAAATAACTAATAATAATTTCAATAAAAACTGCAGAAACTAAAAAACCAACTGCGTTTGCGATTTGTAAATTAATTGCAAAATTTTTCTGGAGAATACTGCTTATAAATTGATAAGTCTTTAAAGATAATAAAAGCGAACCAAAAAAGGAAATAAAATCAATAAGAATTGACCAGAAACCATTTACAAAACCTTGGTAAGTAAAAATGATTAAAACTAAAATTATTACAAGATCTACCCAATTACCAGAAAAATTCATGTTTATATTATATAATAGATTTAATTATGAGCTCAGGCATAGAAAGAGATTATGAAACAGGAGAAATTACAATTATAAATCCTGATGCAATGAGTTTCAAAGAAAAAGGACAACAATATTTCAGAGCTATTAAGGGTGGTGTATTACATAATTCTTTTTTTCTATTTCAACAAGCTCGCATATTGATACAATTGCCGTCCGCGCCTAATGGCGAAATAAGACAAAATAATGAAATTATTGCTAGAGGGAAAATTGTAACTTTAGCTTCTACAATAGTTACTGACGAAGATGGTAATACTTACCATAAAAATATGAAAGGAATTTATGAAAAAGGCTCAATTACAGTTGCTAATACTCCTGGAGTAATATTTTTTAGATAACTACTTTTTCTTTTCTTCTTTTAACTGTTTTAACTTCCACATAAAAAGTCTTGCTTTACTTCTAGCGTTATCTGCATCTTTGACAAAAGTGCGGGCATTTTCAAGCAAGATTCTTGGAGTCGTTTTTGCTAATTTCATATAAAGAGATTTATGTTCTAAATCTCCTAATTCAACTGCTAAATCGTATGCATATTTTTGGAATTCAGCGGAAATGAATTTATCTTTATCAGTTAATTGATATTTTTTAAGCGTATCGGAGAGATTCGAAAAATTCGTCATGGATTAACTTTTGTATAGTCCAATTTATAACAGGTTTTTCATCAGCTGTGAAGTCTTGTAAAACATACTTGTCTCCAGGAATGCGACCTTTCGATTCACTTTGTTCACTCAAGGCCTGACGGTTTTCAATTCCAATTCTAATTCTTCCAAATTGATCAGTTCCTAATTCATCGATAATACTTTGAATGCCATTATGGACTTTTGGACCTTTTCCAAACTGGATTTTATATTCACCGAGGGCTATATCTAAATCATCGTGAACGATATATAGATCTTTTAAATCTAATTTATATGCATCAACTAATTTTTTAACTGAAATACCTGAATCGTTCATATACTTTAAGGGCTTTGCAAGACATGCAAACGGAGAATAATCCCAAATAATGCTTTGTAGAAATTTTTCAGAATTTGCTCCTGGTTTTCTTTTATATTTTGTTTTAAGGTTTTCGTTCATTGCGTCAATAAATTTGTAGCCAATGTTATGACGAGTATTAAAATATTTGGCTTCTGGATTTCCAAGACCAACAAGAAGTTTCATATGGGTATTGTAACAGAAAACGAATTTGTATATATTATTTAAATTATGACAGTTGAAGGAACTTATGAGAAATCTGTGAGATCTTATAACATTTATTGTGATTTTTTGGACACAGCTATAGACGTAACATTTCCCGGATTAATACAAAGACTAAAAGAACTTTCAAAACTTGATTGGGAGGAAGGATTGGATCTTGGGCTTGCTAAACTTGAAGCTCGAGATTCATTAAAAGCAAATGGAACTTTTAATGAGGAGGAGATGCGAGAAAAAGCCTGTCAATTAGTTTACGAAGATGAACAGACCATACAAGATGCAATTAATGAATATAGACAGAGTTTGAGTAACTCCAGTTAATTGGGCAGGAATTAAATTATTCTACGAATTCATGAAAAGGAATGTTTCTTGTTGCTTGTCCCATTACGATTCCTTTTGATGCACAGATTCGATATGAATGTGCTATTTGGAAATTATGTCTTTTGTCTTGTTCATCGGTATCTCTTTGAAAAGTTTTAACTACTTTGACGTATTCTGGGTTGGTTAAATGTCTAAGAGAAAAATCAAAAGCAATTTTTAAGTCGCTTTCTGTTGTTAAATTAAATGGTTTATGTTTTTCCATCAATAGTTATTTCTTTGCTACACAAACTTACTATTCCATTTATTAAGATGTCTGAATTAGTTTGTATTATATCTTCCTGTGTTGTTGTTTGAGGTCTAAATTCTCTGGCAGATTCTTTTGTTTTAAAAGAATTTCTTCTTGTTCGTTGATCTGAAAAACATGCTCATGATAGTGAATATTATATTCTTGACTCATTTATTCTCACCTGCCTTGGACTTATTTTTATCTCCAACTATTTTTTCAAATTGATCACGGTCTAGAGTTTCGTCTTTTAATAAGCTTAAAGCAACTGCGTCTAATTTCTTTCTTTCTTTTTTCAAAACTGCAACTGCGGTTTTATGAGCGGTATCCATAAACTTTTTAACTTCCAAATCAATTTTTTCCTGCATAGCTGGTGAAACACTTGAAGCTTCGGTCCAGTTTACATTTCCAAAGTCATCATAACCTGTTTGGGCACCCATATTGATTGGGCCTAAATCGCTCATTCCAAAATCTGTGACCATGGCTCTTGCAAGTCTTGTGGCATTTTCAATGTCATTGCTCGCTCCTGCAGTTATATCGTTAAATATAATTTCTTCAGCAGCCCGGCCTCCCATCATTGCTGCAAGCTGTGCTTCAAAATGTTTTTTAGTTTCATGAGTGCGATCTGCTGCTGGCGGAATTAAGGTGTGACCTAAACTCATACCGCGTGCCACAATTGAAATTCTATGAACTGGATCCATATTGGGAATTGAATTTGTGACAATAGCATGGCCGCCTTCATGATAAGCAGTAATACGCCTATCTTCTTCACTTTGAAGACGATGCCTCGCTGGGCCCATTTTAACTTTAGTTGCAGCTTCTTCTACATCTTCCATATTAATTTCTTTTTTGTCTGCACGAGCTGCAGCAATTGCTGCTTCATTTAGCATATTTTCCAAATCAGCTCCTGAAAAACCAACTGTACGGTCTGCAATTCTGTCCCAATTAATATCTTTGACAAATTTTTTACCACGAGCATGAATTTGCAAAATTGCTTTTCTGCCGTCTTTATCTGGCATATCAAGAGTAATTCTTCTATCAAAACGGCCAGGCCTTAAAAGCGCCGGATCAAGCAAATCTCCACGATTGGTTGCTGCCATAACAATAACATTGTCATTTGGAGTGAAGCCGTCCATTTCTACCAAGATTTGATTTAAAGTTTGTTCTCTTTCATCATGACCGCCGACAAAACCGCTTCGACCTCGTTGACGGCCAATTGCATCAATTTCATCGATAAAAATTATAGAAGGAGCAGCTGCTTTGGCATTTGCAAATAAATCTCTAACGCGGCTTGCACCAACTCCAACAAGCATTTCCATAAATTCAGAACCTGCCATGCTGAAAAACGGAACATTTGCTTCACCTGCTACTGCTCTTGCAAGCAAAGTTTTTCCAACTCCTGCCGGGCCAAATAATAAAACTCCTTTTGGAGTCCTGGCACCAATAGCGCGGTATTTTGCAGGATGTTTTAGAAAATCAACAATTTCTTCTAATTCTTTTTTGGCTTCATCAACTCCTGCAACATCTTTAAAAGTAATAGTTTGTTTGCCTTTAGCAAATAATTTTGCCTTACTTCTTCCAAAGGAAAAAATGTCTCCTGCATTTCTGGTTTGCATTCTAAAAAGTAAATAAATAATTCCGCCTGTGAATAAAACCGGTAAAACAATTCCTGCAACATCGCCAAGAGTTTTACTTATTGTTTGGTCTTGAATAGTGTAATTTACACTTGAAGGATCGATGTTTGCTCTGCTTAAAATTTCTGTAAAGCTAATTGTGTCTTCTTTGGTTGCAGTCTTTGTACTGCCGTTTTTGTAATCAAAAGTTAAAGTATCATTATCAACTTCAACTTTACTTACTTTTCCACCTTTAATATCATCTAAGCCTACCGATAAAGGAATTTCTGAACTTTGGATTTGATTCTGGAAAAAAGCTAAAACAAAAGGAGCAATCGTTAGGAAAATTAAAATTGCAATACCAACTCGAAATAAATTTATTTTTACTTTGATGCCTTTCTGGGGAATCTTGGGAATTTTTGAATTATTTTTTTTATTTTCGTCTTCCATAATTTATTAAAAGCTAAGCTTGCGAGAGTTATATTAGCACACAAAGTAGACAAGCGCTAGTTAGAGTACTTTACTGCCGTTTTCCACTTTTTCTTTTAGATTAAATAAAGCTGGTTTGTCTTCTTCTGTCTCGCCAGTAGAGACTGCCATGAGCATTCCATTACTATAATCTCCTTGCGGTCCTATCTTTTTGGGAACTAAATTTACAACAAATGGAAATTGTTTATTTTCCAAATCTTTGGCTTTATAAAACTTCATAATTCCAGAAAAAATAATTTTCTCACCAATTTCTGATCCAAAATCAATTGTAAGCTTTATTACCCAATGAGACCACTCTGGCACTTCTGCTTTTTTTACAGTTCCAATTCTAATATCAACTTTGCCAAAATCCTGAATTGTAATGTGATCCATATTATTTATTAACGACAAAACCTAATTTCTTATATGTTTCTTGTAATTTTGGATGAGAAAGTTTAAATGATTTCTCGCTTCCTGCTTTTAATATTTCTAGAACTTTATTATTATCGTCAAATTCACTGTATTTTTCCTGAAAATCTGAAAGAAAATCGCCAACAATAATTGAAACTGCTTCTTTAAATTCTTTATATGACTTACCAGCAAATTCACTTTCAATTTCTTCGATGCTTTGGCCTGATAATTGATTCATAATTTCTATTAAATTAGAAATTCCCGGTTTTTCTTTCCAATTATATTTAATTTGATTATCGCTATCAGTTGTTGCTGACATAATTTTTTTCTTTGCAATTGATGGATCATCTAATAAATAAATAGTTGCATTTGGATTAGTATCTGATTTGCTCATTTTTTTAGTTGGATCAACTAAGCTCATGATTCTACCTCCTGCGGACGGAATCACTGGCTTAGGAATTACAAAAGTTTCACCGAACTTTGAATTAAAGCGCTCAGCAATATCTCTTGTTAATTCAACATGTTGTTTTTGGTCTTCGCCTACTGGAACTTCTGTCGTGTCATACAACAAAATATCTGCTGCCATTAAGGCTGGATAATCAAAAAGTCCAGCGCTTACAAAATCTTTTCCTTCGCTTTTGTCTTTATACTGAGTCATGCGATTAAGTTGGCCCATTGAAACGAAGCAATTTAGAATCCAACCAAGATTTGCATGGTCCGGGTTATGAGATTGAAGAAATAAAATATTTTTATCCGGATCAATTCCTGATGCCAAATAAATTTTTGCTAATTCTAAAGATTTGCTATGCAACTTTTCTGGCTCCTGCGGAACTGTGATTGCATGCATATCCACAATGCAAAAAATATTTAACCCATCATTTTGGCCTTTGACCCATTGACTAATAGAGCCGATATAATTTCCAATGTGAAGATTTCCAGATGGCTGAATACCCGAGAAAACAATTTTGTCCATGACCTGATTGTAATTGATTGAAGGAAGAATTGGAAGTTATCTTTCTTTAGAAAACGGCAACATCTTTGCGAACAAGTCTTGGTCTCGGTAAATCGGCAACGAACCACCGGTTCTTTCATGGTGCATTTGTAAATATCTGTAAATGTGATTTCCGTCATTATTAGAAAGAGCTGGGTATGTTAATTTATCTCCTTCTTTGAAATTAAAAAGTCGAGATTCTTTGTTTATTCTTTCTGCTCCTTCTTTTGAAAAGACAAATTGTGTCCCTTTTTTAGGTTTAATTGTTTCGCTTTCTAAAAAATCGTTAATACTTGGTGACATTAGTTGAAGTATAGAATTTATTTTACTGAAATCAAATAGTGCCAACGGGTAGAATCGGACTACCGACCGCAGCGTTATGAATGCTGTGCTCTAACCACTGAGCTACGTTGGCAATAAGCGTATTTTACTAAAAAAAGAGTTAAATTCCTAACTTTTCTTTATAAAGTTTAAGGAACAGTGGAAATTGAGAATGAATTTCTTTTGGTAAATCTTTAACAGAAAACATTTTTACGTCATCAAATTTATGCGGTTCGCCATTTTTTACTTTTGAAGGATCGATTAGAACTTTAAAATCTAAAGCAATCCAATGAGTTGGTTTATTGTTATTAATTCTATGAACATCTCTATATCCTAAAAATTCGTAATCCAAAACATCTGTGCCATATTCTTGTTGTATTTCTTGTCTTAAGGTATTTTCAACGGTATCACCAAATTCAATTCCACCGCCGCCAATATCCCATACTCCTTTTTCGTCTCTTGCGTTTTGTCCTCTTTTTGACATAACGACGTTTCCTTTGCCATCATGGCAGAAAAAAACTACGCAATTTCCTATGAAGTCCTCACCTTTTTTAAGTTCTTTCACCTCAATCATTCGTGTTGCGGGGCTAGGAGTTGCGCCTAGCCTGAGAGATTATGAGCCTCCCGTGCACTGTACACTACCCCGCATGTGAGCGTATTATATCACAAAAATAGCTTCAACCAATCACGCCAAACTGGATCTGGGAGAGAATAAGTCTTAACTTCTACTTTTGGGGCAAGAGCTTTGAGACTATTTTCATCGGGAAGAACCACTACAATTTCCCCTTTTTTGGCTAAACCAAGTTTATCCCGAGCTTGACTTTCGATAAATTGCGGGGTTTGGACGCTTTGAAGCTCACTATTTAAAATTTCGTTTTGCTTTTGGAGTGCTATTACTTTTACTTCTTCATCAGTTATTTTACTTCCAGAACCAGTGATTTTTACAATACTTTTGATAAGAGAAAAAGCCAATAAAACGGCTAAAAAAAGCGATAAAACTTGTAATAATGATTTGATTCTGGTTAACATTGTGCTAATATATAGGATATGGCGAACACAGAGCCTATTAATAATATATTACCTAAATTTATCGATGATTTAAAAGAGAAACATCGATCACCTGCTACTATTTTAGCTTACAGAGCAGACCTTGACCAGTTAATTAATTATTTGACTGAAAAGAATAAGGCTATGCCTGAAAATGTTAAAAAAGAGGATATTGAAGGATTTAGGGATTATTTGCTTTCACAAAAATATACACCAAAATCTACAAGCCGAAAATTAAACGCTGTAAAGACCTTTTTTAGGTGGATGGTTGAGAAACAAATAATTTTGGTTGACCCAAGCAAAGAAGTAACTCATCCAAAATTAACTGTAAGTAATCCAAAGTTTTTGAGTGAACTTGAGTATAGAGCACTTCGAGATGTAGTACGAGCAGACAGACGAATTGCAACAATTGTAGAACTTATTTTACAAACAGGACTTCGTATTTCAGAGGTCGCAAACTTAAAAGTTGCAAACGTTAAAGATGCAGAGATAACTATTGAAGCATACGCAACACAACCAACCAGAAACGTGCCTTTAAATAAACTTGCAAAAATGGCATTAACAAACTATTTAATTGAAGTTCCAAAAGATTCTACTTTTGTTTTTATAAGCAAAAACGGGAAGCAACTTGCTATCAGGAATATTCGCGCTTCGGTTGACAGATATATTCAAAAAGCTGGAATTGGAAAATTTTCAGTAAATGACTTAAGAACAACTTTTATTATTGAAAACTTAAAGCGCGGAGTTGATTTGGTTACTATAAGTCAAGTTGCAGGACACAAAAGACTTTCTACAACAGAGCGCTATTTGGAACTTGTTGAGATAAAAGAAACAGGAAAGAAACAGTACCTTGAAGAACTTTAATTGTTAACTTTTGAGAGAAACTGACGAGCAAATTTTCCCAAAACTGGGATTTCCCATTCCTCTCCTTGCCAGGCCTTGTAAACCAAGACTAACCAAAGAATAAATGCTGCAATAAAGAAAATTGGAGCGAAAAATAAGAGAATAATTGTAAATCCAAGAACCATCCAAATTAAAGTAGTTGCAACCCAGAAAACGATTGATTGCATAGCGTGAAACCTGACGTATTTATCTTTTTCGATCATTAAAAATGCTATTCCGCCAAGAAGAGGGATAATGTAGCTAAGTGCTGCTTCTTCGTTTTTACCTAAACCTGTTGGGTTTGCTGCCATGACTTAATAATAATGACTTGAATGTTGGTTGGTCAAGAGGAAGAATAAAAAAACGTGATATAATTTCAACATGAAGAATTCTAAAAAAGCCATGTTTGTGGCAAATATTGGCTTATACAATGGAGAGTTAGTAGAAGATGTTTGTAATAAATTTGGAATTACCAAGCATACTTTAAAAAATTATATCAATCTTTATGGTGGTGGTTGTATAAAAATTAGTAGAGATGGATATTTATCTGTAAGTGAGAGCTGGAACGAGCTTAATTCTATAAATTCTACTGATGGTAGTTTTACCAAAAACATACAGATTGCAGAAAGTGCTAATGGAGCACGAGAAAGAATAAAAAATGATATAAATTATTTACCGATTGGCGGACTGGCGAAAAATCACGACTTACTTAATTTAGGAAGAAGAGATATTGCAGATTTAATATTCACCACTATAGAAGAAATGTTAGAAGCGGATTCTGACGAAGGAAATTTGTATATTATTGATGAAATAAGACGAAATGGAACAATTGGTGGTTCGGAGAGATTAGGCTGATTATTTCTTTTGAAGTTTGTATAAACTTTCAACTTCTTTTAATGTAGTTGCATCTTTCACTTCTTTGTCATCACGAAAGTTGACGAGGCGAGGGAAACGAAGAGCATACTTACTTGTGTGATTTGGACTAATTGTTAAATCATCGGCTGCAATTTCAACAACCACTTTTGGCTCGACAAAATAATCTGGCTCCAGTATTTTATTTACCTCATATTCTTTTGGTTTGTCTTTTACTACTAACTTTTCCAATCTGGTTTTTAGTTCTTTAAACTGTTCGTCTGTTAAACCAGTTCCAACTTTTGTGATAGTTTTAATCTTGTCACCATCTAAAATTCCTACTAAAAATTGGCCAATACCAAAACCTGCTCTTTTCCCTTTTCCGACTGTGTAACCCATGACAACGCAATCAACAGTATCTGATAGTTTACCTTGAGCAGACTCGGCCTGCTTCATTTTTACCCATCGCCAACCTGTACGGCCTGGAACATATGTGCTATCTGCTTTTTTGACCATAATTCCCTCTAATCCTTTTTTAATATAATCTTCGTGCAATTTTGCGATTTCTTTTGGATCTGTTGTTGTTATTTCTTCATCGACTTTTAATAATTCGCCTGATTTAACTGTATCTCTTAGGATTTTTCGCCTTTCTAAATATGGTTTGTCCATTAAATTAACGCCATCTTTATATAAAATATCAAAACAATAAAAATTGGCAGGAATTTTTGTTGCAATTTCTGCAATATCGTGTTTGCGGCGACGAGTCATTATTGTCTGAAAATCTAAAATCTTTTTTGTTTCTTCATCGATACCAATTCCTTCAGAATCCAAAATTACCTCCTTTGCTTTTAAATGTTTACTTAGGTTTGCTAATTCTGGAAACATTAGAGAAATATTATGAAGATTTCTAGTGAACGCAAAGTACTCGCCATCTTTAAAATGGATTTGGACACGAAGCCCGTCAAATTTTGGCTCAACTGCCACTTCTCCCATTTTTTCCAACATTTCCCGTGGACTATTTAATCTTTGAGCAAGCATGGGAGAAACTGGAATACCAATTTTGGGAGATGGGTGCATTGGCAGTTCTTTTGCAATCAAACCAATATCGGGCATGACTTCAAAAGCTTTTACAAGGCGTGACTTTTTGGATTTGTCACCAAACTTACTAATGGCAAGAGCATCAATAATTGTTTTTTCTGAAAAACCTAATCTTAGTTTTCCAAGAGGAATTCTAGTAATAAACTTTGCGGAAAGCGGATCAACTGATTTTAGAATATCTGCAATTTTATTAACACGTCTTTCCTGACTACCAACTCCTTCTTCGATTGCCGCTTCGCGCAATCGGTTGAACACCTCTGAAACGCTTAAACCACTATCTTTATTTTTGGAAAGTTTTTCTGATACTAGACCAAGATCTCCAAGCTTTTTATATTCATCTTTAACTTTTTCTATTTTTTCATTAAATGCCAAGGAGATACTTCTAATTATCATCTGGTCTGCAGCATTAAAAACAATTCCTCTGAAACTTGGCGCTAAAATGCCAAGCGATAAGTATATAACCTTATCGATTTCATTTTTGTCAGATTTTTTTAAAAGATCTGCTAATATATCCGTAATTTTTAATCTGGAAGAAGTTTCTTCTAATTTCTCGAGATATTTTGAAAATTCATTAAATTTCATTATTTTTGATAATAACGAGTGAAGAAAATATATGCAATAGCAACGACACCGAGAAAAACGAGACCAAAAATAATATTAATTAAACCACTATTATCTTCTGTTGTGATTTTGTGAACTCCTTCACCAATCATTGTTAGACCAAAAAGACCTGGCAAAACTAAAATCATGAATAAAAATTGCGGATCACTTATTGGCATTTATAATTACATAACGGGCAGATTTTGTTTGCCCTTCCTTTTTAATAATACCTTTTTTAATCAAATCTGTAAGATCTCTTAAAACTGTATCTTCTGAGACAAAATTCAAAACGCTTTTTAATTCTTTCATACCAGCGCTTTCTTCATCAGATAAAAATTCTACTAATTTCATTTGCCTTTCAGAAAGGGCAACTTGATTGCCGATTTTTGTTTTTAGACGAGTGTCAACAGACAATTTTCTGACTCTTTCTTTTATTTTTGCAAGCTCGCTTGCAACAACCAAAGTAAAATATTCAAGCCAAGGAGTCAGATCTCTTAATCCCAAATTTTCATTTGCAGAGTCTACTTTACCAAGCGCCTCATAATAAGCTCCCAAATCGTTATCAAAATGTTCTTCAAGAGCGAAAAAGCGCCTGATATCATAACCTTCTTTCAGCATGACAAGAGTTGTGAAAGCGCGAACAGTACGACCATTTCCTTCAACATAAGGATGTATGGAAACTAAAACATAATGAGTGATACCAGCTCTGATTATTGGATGAATATCTTTTGCATCTGCCGAATTAAGCCATTCAAAAAAATCTTCTAAAAGATAAGGAACTTCGATGAAATTGGGAGGAGAAAAAATAATCTTTCCAGTTCCCTCTTCTTTGATAACAACTTGAGTATTTCGAAGATGGCCAACTTTTGATGGATCAATTAATTTATCAACTGTGCTTTGGTGAATTAAATTTAATTCGGCTGTGTCGTATTTTTCTCTTTCTGATAACTGCCCCAAAAGATTTACAACGTTTCTGTAATTAATAACTTCCTGAATATCGCGGTCACGGGCATATACTTCTTCTCCTTCCAAAACTTTTTTGGTTTGGATCATAGTAAGATCATTTCCTTCAATATGAGTTCCGTGATAAACAGTGCGAACTAAAGCATCTGATTGAAATTGTTTTTCGAATGAAGGAACTAAGGGTGCGTTTTCGATAACTTCTTTGGAAGCTTCAGCTGCTGAAATATTTTTTAGAATTTTGTTTGAAATCGCAAATTTTGGAGAATACATAAATTATGAACTTGTTCACAAGCTATGCTTATTTTAACCGCAAAGAATGCGGGAAACAAGAAGTTATTTTTCTTGAAGTATTGTCTTGTGGAATGGACTTCCCATGGTTGTTATTGCATATCTTATGCCAGGATATCTGTTAACATTTCTGCCTAGAAACCCCATATAACAATAGTCAGGATGTTCTTCTGAAGATCTTCCAACTTCAAACATGTGTTTAATTATTAATGTTTGTTCTTGTTTTGTTAATGATTCCAGATTTAATAAATCGTGAGTGCCTTGTTCTTCTTGATAAATACAAATACATTTTTCTTGCATAGAAATAGTATTTTATCTTAATTTATTAATTTATTCAAAGCTTCTGGGATTTTAGAGGCGAGATCATCTGAGTTGTAATAAAACCCAACTTTCTTTTGCAATTCGTCGGCTGTGTATTTAATGATAAAACTTCCAGCACATGCACTTAAAACAGGATCGTTTTTGGCAAGCAAAGCTACTGTTAAACCAGCCTGAGTATCTCCTGTTCCGCCTTTGGTTAGACCAGCATTCCCGCCATGAATTTCAAAAACTTCGTCTTTGGAAAAAACAAAAGTCACCGGGCCTTTAACAACAATAATGCAGTTATATTCTTTGGCTTTTTTACTTGCGACATCATGAGAAAATTCGGCGCCAAATAATAATTTAAATTCTTTTTTATTAGGGGTGAGAATTGCATTTTCTGGAATAACATCAGGAGTTATTGTTTGCAGACTGCCGGCATCAATGACCCATTTTTTATTGGGGAATTTTTTAAGTAAAGATTCTGTGATTTTTTTTGTTTCCATACAAACTTCATCGCAGATTTCGAATCGTTTATCATAGGGAGTTTTTTCGCTGTGGTAACGCATAAAACCAGGACCAATTAAAATAGCATCTGATTTTTCTACATAGCTTTCTACCTCGTTCCAAGGAACCCAAATGAAGGAAAATAATTTACTTTTTAAGCTTTCTGCAATCATGCCAACACTTTTTTCAGGAGATGAAAAGAAGACCATGTCAACAATTCGAGAAGCTACAATTAAGCCAAAAAGCGGAGCACCATGGAAGAGCGAGGATCCACCTATGATTGTTACCTGACCGTTATCTTCCCCACTACTGTCCTTGTGCGGGAAATATAGTTTTTTAAGCTGAGCTTTGTCGAAAATCATATATCAACTATACTATACATATTCTTAAATATGGCTGACAAGGAAACACAGAAAGAAAAGAATTTGCGAGAACAGACAGTTGAGCAAATGCTAACTCTTATAACCAGCGCTTTTGGGCTTGTTGCAGCACTTGCATGGAACCAAGTTATACAAGAAATAATTACTGACTATGTAAAACCATTTTTTGGTAAGGATTCAGGCTTAATCAGCCTGCTTATTTATGCAGTAATTGTGACGGTATTTGCAGTACTTGTTACCTATTTTGTGGCAAGACTGAAGAAAGATTAATACTTATCTGGGTCTTCAAACCAAACAGGCGTTGGTGTTGGATGTTTTAAATAATCAGGCTTCTCGTTGGAAACTTGTTTGGATGGGTTTTTTAATTTTTCTGTTTTATTGAGTCGAGCAGCTTCTTGAAAACCTGGAGCAATTTGTTTAATAATACCTTCTTTTATTTCAGGCATTTAATGAATTATATTCCTAACTCTATTTTTTCGTCAACTTTGAAGTTTTCTAAAAATTCCGGGTCTGCAGTTGTAATAATAGTTTGTTGATTTTTGGTTACATTAAAAACAATTTCTCTGTGGAATTCATCTAATTCTGAGAAGATATCATCTAATAAAAGAGTTGGCTTTTTATTTGTTTTGTTAAAAATAAACTCTAACTCCGACAATTTGATCCACAAAATTCCCATTCTTTGCTCTCCTCTGCTTCCAAAAGAACTTAAATTTTTTCCTTTATATTGAAAAATAAAATCATCTCTATGGGGGCCAACTAAAGTTGTAGCGGATGCTATTTCAGCTATTTCGTAGTCGCTTAATCTTTTTTCGCTAATTACACTTTTATCGTATGTAATTTTATATTCACCACTTAAAGAATTATTTTCATTTATAAAATTAATAAAATTTTCTCTTGACATACTTATATAATCTCCAGCTTTTATTAAAAGTTGATTCCAAAAAAGTAATTGAGATGAAGGCAAATGCTCTTCGCGAATTCTAAATAATAATTTATTTCTTGATCGCAAACCTTTTTCATAAGACAATAATTGTCTGCGATATTCTCTATCAACTTGCGACAATGCATTATCCAAAAATTTTCTTCTTAAAGAAGGAGAGGAAGTAACTAAATCTAAATCAGAAGGAGCAAATAAAACTGTTTTTAAATTACCTGCAAAATCAACCATTCGTTTATTAACTGCGTTTACTAAAAACTTTTTGTGAGATATTTTACTTAAAATAACTTCTAATTTTGCATTATCAGACAACAGCCCCTTTATCCTTGCGAAGTCTTTTTTTTCTTTAATTATTTCATTTTCTAAATTGGATTTGAAAGATTTACCAATAGAAAGCATAAAAATACTTTCTAAAAGATTTGTTTTACCTGCTGCATTTGGGCCAACAATAACTGTTGTGTCTTTTGCAAACGTAAAAACATCATCAGGAAGATTTCTAAAATTTTGAAGACGGACTTTTTGGATCATACTAAACGTATTACCAAATGCAGTACACCGCGCGCAAGTGCAAGAGCAACGAAAGAAGATGTGGCGCAAATGAAAATAACTAATAAATATTTATATTTAAAATCTTTTAAAATTAAATGGGAAGTTAAACTTGCAAAAAGCGGGCCACCAATATAACCAATAAGAATTGTTGCTGTAACTGCTCCAAATTTTATAAATTTATCCAGAAATTTTTGTTCTGCAGATTTTTTCTTGTTTTTAATAATTTTTACAAACGAGAAAAGGTTTTCGTGTTCAAAAAAATAAAGCCATAAAAATCCAAAAAAAGAAGCTGAGGAGACTTCAATTAAGAAAGCTGCTGGAGTGTTTGGAAATAAAACCATTGCAATAAATAAGCTTCTAGTAAAAACAACATAAATTATTAAAACAATTAAAGCTTTTATGTATTGCATTAAAATAGTTTACTTTCTTTTGTTTCGGGCTGACAATATGGACAATAATAAGTACCGCGGCCGCCAAGCATTATTTTGATTATCTTCTCTTTTTTACAGACAGGACATAAAATACCTTGTTTTCCATAAACCAAGGTGTGACGCTGATATCCTCCTTCTCCACCGTCTGGAGTTACAAAAGTATTTTCTGAAGAACCACCGTGTTTCATTCCCTCGTTTAAAACTTCATGAATAGCATCAAAAAGTTTTTTAGTTTCATTTTCGTTTAAAGAGTTTGCAGGACGAGCAGGATTTATTTTTGATAAATAAAGAGCATCGTTTGCATAAATATTTCCAACCCCTGCAACTTTGCTTTGGTCCATAATTACGACTTTTACTGGACGACGAGTTTTTGATAAGACATTTTTGAAATATTCTAAGGTTAAATTTTTAAAAGGCTCTGGACCCATTTTGCCCACTAAATCAGTTTTTTCAACATCTTTTGTGTCGACAATTTTAAACCAACCAAATTTTCGAAAATCATTGTAATAAATTTTCCCATCGTTATCTAAAGTAAAAATTACATGAGTATGAGGGCCGCCAAGACCTCCAGAAATTTTTGGAGATAATAATGGCTTTTTTAAATTCGGACCTCTATAAATAACTTGGCCGGTCATTTTGACATGAATCATTAAAGATTTATTGTTATCAAGATCCAATACTGTGACTTTGCCAAAACGCCTTGCTTTAATAAATTTTGCGCCAATGATTTCTTTTTCATCTCCTTGAAAAATTCTTCTATCTTTAACTTCTAAGGAAATAATTTTGTGTCCTAATAAAAACTTTTCTAATTGTAAACGAATTGATTCAACTTCTGGAAGCTCTGGCATAGTTGCATTATAACAAAAATTTTCATATTATAATTTTGTGGTAACTAAAGAAAGGAGATATCATCCGGAGGCGTTGGGTAGCGGTATTGGTTTGATGGTGGGATCGTTTGAACGAGTAATTGTAAATATAAATCTATTTGGACCTTTATTTTTTTCTGGGTTAATAATAACAGCAACAACTTTTATTATCGATGGGACGAGATTTGTTGATTCTACCAAAAAAGTTAAGTAACTTTTTTAATAAAGCTTCTAATTTTTTGTTTGAATTTTTCTTTTGAAAACTTCTTGGCATTATCTTGAATTGTTTTTTTATTCCATTTTATTTTTTCAAATTTCGAAATTGCTTTTGATAAACTATCAATTGTTAACTCATCAAAGAAAATTCCAGTTTTATTTTCGATAACACTTTCCAAATAACCACCTCCACGATATGCAATTACAGGAGTTCCTGTGATTTGAGATTCAATTGCAGTGATTCCAAAATCCTCGTCTTTTTGGGCAACAATAAATCCTGATGCACCTGCATATAAATCATATAAATTTTTGTCGTCTACTTTCCCTAAAAATTCTACCAACGAAGTTGCGCGAGCTTTGCTCATATTTTTATTGGCAAGACTTTTTAATTCATTGTCTAAAATCCCGGTACCAAAGATTTTTAATTTAACATTTGCTTTCATACAAGCTTTGATTATTAAATCAAAATTTTTAGCAGCGACCAATCTTCCTCCAGCTAGGAAATATCTCTCGTTCGAATCGTAAAAACTCGCTCCTTCGGACTTCGTGGCCAGTCGACTCGTTTTTACTGGATTCTCACTTTGCAATTCCACTGGCGGATAAATTACTACAGAATCTTTGTGATAAAAATCCTGGATGCGATTTGCTACATTTTTGGAATTGGCTATAAAATAGTCTACTTTTTGAGACATTTTGGAGTCATAATTTCTTAAAAATTCATTCACAAAACCTGCATATATTTTTATTAACGGTCCGTACCATTTATTTTTCCAAGATCTCGAAGTATCAAAACCATAAATATATCTAGGAGGAGTATGACAATAGCAAATTTCTATTTGATTATCTTTTGTTTTAAAACCACGAGTAATTGCCCAGGCGGAACTATCGATAATTAAATCGTAATCGCTTAAATCAAATTCTTTCCAAATAATTGGTAAGCAAAAGCGAAGAGGAGAAATTAAAATGTCTGCAAAAGGAAGATTTCCAAACCAACTTTGGATAATTTTTATGTTTTTAAAATCTTCTTTAAATTTTCCTAATTTGTCTGGTCTGTAAATAGAAACATATACCGGCGCATCAGGATAAATTTCATGGAGAGCTAAAAGAACGCGCTCTGCGCCGCCGAAATCTATTAAATAATCATGGACAATAGCTACTTTCATATTAACTATTATATCTTTTATATTTGACTTCTAAAAATAGAAATTATATAAGCAATTGATGCCGGAAAATATTGGGGTTGGTTATTCATTTGAAGTAAACGGAGAAATTACAAAACAACATGAAACCGGCGACGTTTTGTTCTTTTTTGTCCCGGGGAACTGGCATTTTTTGAATGACATTAAAACATTAAACGAAAGTGAGATTTTTGAGATTGAATACAAACTAAAAGAACAGGAAAGAACGAAATTGAGCAGACAAATTGTTGAAGAGAAAGGTTTTAATAAACATTTTTTATTTTCTTATATGGCAGAAACCGGATGTTATTTTGCATATATAAAAAGCTGGCCTGCTTTGGAGGAATATAATGCTGGAATTTATGCTTATAAAAAGATAGGCGAATTTAAATAAGAGGAAGTTGTTTAACACGAGCGGTTAAAGTTTTAAAACCAATTTCGGCAAATTCATCTAGGACTTTTTGACTATTTAAACTCCATTTCCCGGAATCTTCTAAATTAAAAGTTATTGGGACATCAACCATAATAGTTGCTAAGTTTTTAGACATTACAGCGGACTCGGCACCAAGAGCTAATTTTTTGGAAATTTTCTCGGGAATATTTGAAATGTCTTTGTAGATATCTTCAAGAGTTTTATATTGCCTTAATAACTTTGTTGCTGTCCCCGGGCCTATTCCTGGGACTCCGGGATAATTGTCTGATGAATCCCCTGCAAGACCTTTGTAATCAATAATTTGTGAAGCTTTGACACCCATCCTGTCAAAAACTTCTTTTTCATTATAAAGCTTTGCTTTATTTATTCCCTGGACTGGCATGTAAACTTGAACTTTATTTTTATCATTTACTAATTGCAAAATATCACGATCACCTGTAACGATTACAACTTCGTCGACCAAACCAACGCATTGGTGAACAATTGTGCCGATGCAATCGTCTGCCTCATAACGCTCTTTTTTGTAAATTGGAATATTCATCGCTTTTAAAACTTTATAAGTTAACTCGAATTGACTTGATAAATCTGATTGAAGGCGAGGACGAGTTGCTTGATAACCGACATATTGAGCTTTTCTCAAGGTTTCAACCGGCGTATCAAAACAAACTGCAATGTGAGTTGGATTTTGAGCTGTTACTAAATTAATCAAAATCGCTACAAAGCCGTAAACAGCATTAACCGGCTCACCTCTCTTACTTTTTAAATTTGAAGGAAGAGCGTGAAAGGCACGGTGCAAAATTGCATTGCCATCAATGAGAATCAGTTTTGTCTGCATTATCTTCTGATTCTAATTGTTTTATTTCTGTATTTAAAGACTCAACAAAACTTTCATAAACTTTGATTTGAGCGTACTTAATTTCAGATGCTGAATCTTCATGGTGCACTCCCCTAAAGTTTTTATGCAAAATTTCAAGATGAGCAATAATTTCATCACGTTTAGTGTGAAGTTCTTTTAATTTTTCTGGTTTGGATTTTTGATCTTTCATATTGGTGGGCCCTGATGGAGTCGGACCATCCTTTGGTCTTTATAAGAGACCCGTCCTAGCCGATGAACGAAGGGCCCAAACTGAAGCTATTATATCATTTCATTACTTCTTTTACTCGAAATTCTGTAATTTGTTTTACTAAATCCCAAGGGATTTCTTTGTTTACTGGAAACTGAATTGTGCCTTTTGAAGTTTTATAATTTTTTAATTCTTTTTGGAAGTGGGAAACACCTGATGAAGTTGGGAAAAAACTGTAATGATCAGGAAAGCTTGCAAAATGAACCAAATTTTTGCCATTTAATTTGAAAGTTGGGACTCCATAATTAATTGACTCGGTTGCATTTGGTGCAATGTCATGAATTGTTTTACGAAATTTATTTAAAATTTCTTGAACTTCTTTTGGATAATAAGCGATATATTCGTCAATTGTTTTTACATTTTTCATAATTCAAAGGTCATTTGATATAATCATATCAAATGACAGACTATCGAGACGCAGTTGAGAGAGCTCTAGCTAAAGAAAAAGGGCAAAACATTTTTGCAAAAAATGGTCAATGGTCTTTATCTAAACCAACAGAATATCACCCAACTGTTTCTGTTAATTGTAATTTTACAGAAGGAATTTATCCTGGAGGGATTAACATTGAAACACCTAATTTAGAACAAGCACAGAGATTATTTAATCACAATCGGTCTAAATTGGCAGAAGCTTTTAGCATGCTTAGTTTAAATCCAATGCGCCCTCCAAATATTGAAGAAACTGATTGGAAGTTTGAATATGATGATCATAATGAACATCCTGAATATAAATATAATGCAGTTCGCGGAACACTTAATGGTTTATTTGGAGAAGAAATTAAGTTTTCAATGACGAAACAATATTAGTTTACAATTTTGCACGTCTTGTAATTTCGGCTTCGACTAACCTTGCGTCTTTGCCATAGCGAAGTCGGCTCATTTCTTTAATTATTTCTGCGACACGTTTATTGGCTTTTTCTTTATCTCCTTTAATATCTTTTGTGGTATCAATTGAAAAAGGCGCGACGGGCTCATTATTTACAATTGTTTTCATAAAAGCGTGATATCGTTCGACATTTAATAAATCGTCTTCTGAAAATACAGGCGTAAATTCATGAGACAAATAACTGGCATCAGTTACACCGACACGAAAAGAAATAATTGAACCGACATTTCCAAAAATAGCAGCTTTAACTTCTTCTTCAACCTGGCCGATAAACTGATTGGCAACTGTTAATCCCAAACGATATTTTCTTGCCTCTGATAAAATGACAGCAAAATCAGGAGTCGCAAAGTTTTGAAACTCGTCAACATAAAGGAAAAAGTCGCGGCGATTTTCCATAGGAGTATCAGCTCGAGACATTGCAGCCATAAGAATGCGAGGAACTAAAATTAATCCCAAGAAATTAGAATTCTCTTCTCCTAAAGTTCCCTTTGATAAATTAATTAGCAAAATTTTTCCGGTGTCCATTACTTCTCTTAAATCAAACGAAGATTGCGACTGACCAATAATATTTCTCACCAATTTATTGGTAACAAATCTTCCAAATTTGGAAGTAATATAATCAAGAACTTCTGATTTATGGAAATCACTTGTTTGAGCAATCTGGTCTGTCCAGTAACGCCTGACAATTGGATCAGTAACTTGAGGCAATAATTCTTGAACATATCTGGCGTCTGTCAAAATGCGCATGACTTCAATAAAAGAAGTTTCTGGAGCGGACATTGCTGTAAGCATGGCATTTCTGACTGCGTGCTCAAAACGAGGACCAACAATACCAGTTTTATAGGGATCAAAAAGTTTATACATCATGTTAATAACGGCCGTAGCTGCAAAATGTTTTTGGTCTTCTGTTTTTGCTTCCATTAAATTTAGACCAACAGGACGCTCGGTGTCTGAAGGATTAAAGTAAATAACATCTTCGGCGCGCTCTGGAGGAATCATTTCAAGGATCTGCTCAACAGCATCGCCGTGCGGATCCATAAAACATAAACCTTTGCCTTCATTAATATCCTGAAGAATCATTTGCTTTAAAAATTCTGACTTGCCTGTTCCTGTCTTTCCAATAATGTACATATGGCGAAGACGATCTTCGTTGCCGATATAAACAGGCCTTTCAACGCCACGGTAAACGCTTTTGCCAAGATATAAACCACTGGTTGGAATTTCTGCTGGGGCCGGAGCAGTTTTTGCATTTACCCAAAAAATATGAGGAGTTGTGATTGCGCGATTTGGAAAGTGATAAAGAGTTGCAAGTTCTTCTGAATTTAAAACTGACTTGTGATTGCCGCGGACATTGAACTCTGGCTGATAGCGATACAGAAAATCTTCCATAAACATGGATTTATTAAAAATTTTACGCCCTCCTAAGCCATTTAATTCACCGTTAAATTGTTCAAAGGTACTACTAATATTGCTTAAATGGGCTTTGGCTGATTCTTCGGTTGCCGCAACGACAACAATACGAACTGAAGTTTCAAAACCTGGTTTATTAACTTTGGTTTCTACATTTTCAAGAGATTTTCCAGAAACACTAAACTTTGCTTTTTCAGGATCACTTTCCTGCTTTTTGGTCTTACTAATGAAATCTTTTCCTTCTTTGCTCCAGGGAATTTCTGCAGGAGAGATTACAATCTGGATTGCAGCGCCCTCACCTGCTCCCATTTTGGCAAGAGCTGAAGTCAAACTTGAAAGCGGATCGGTTGCTAGATCTTTGTAAACTCTAATTGGATTAAAGTTTGGCTTTTTTAATTGAAAAGATTTGTATGCAACTTTTCCATCTTCTGTAAAAATATTATATTCATCAACTTGTTTTACTTCAGCTTGAGGGTAAGCGCCGTGAACCTGTTTTTCAATTAAATCTACTAATTTTTTTGGCGTCCAAATATAAAACCTAATGTCTTCGGGGCGCGCTACAATTTCAAATGAAACAACAGGCTGAACATCGTATTTTTGTTTCCAACCTCCTTTTTTAATGGAATTAAGACTAGAAAATAACTGTTCCATGGCGTCAATTTTGATGTCATTTGTTTGAGGAACTGCAATTTGAAGTAGAACTGATTTTAAAGATCTCTCTTCTCGGTGACGATTTTTGTAAAAAGTAAAACCAATGAAACCTAAAACTGCGAGAATTAAAACTGCGATACAAAAAAAGAGAGCAGCAAAAAATAATACCGGAAAGTTTATTGCCGGCAAAGAAGATACAGAAACTGGAACTGATGAACTAGTTATTGGCATTTTCTTTTGCTAACATCCTCAAGAAAAATCTAGCGAGCCAAGTAGCAGCGTCATTAATAGAACCTCCCGCTTTTTGAATTAGTGAATTTCTATCGGATGGAATCTGTATTTTAGCAGATTGAGTTCCATTTTGCGTTATAGGCTGATTATTACTATTTAAAGTGGCTTTGGGAGTTTGAGGAGTAGAAGCGATACCTGCACTAGCTAGATTTTCCGAAAAAATTTCAGACGGGTGCTCAACTACTTTTTGATCTACTGGAATTTCCGGAGTCACGGGCATGATTTATTGTAGCACGGCCAACCCATATTTCTTCCTTAATATTTTCTTTAAAATTTACATAGCGACTAAACTGAAACATAAAATCGCTTAGTCTATTTATATACATCTTTATATTACCGTGAACAGATTCTAATTCGCTTAATGCAGTAATTTCTCTTTCTGCTCTTCTTGTAGCTGATCTGCAAACATGTAATTGAGCTCCTAAATTTGTTCCACCAGGCAAAATAAAATTACTAAGTTTGGGAAGCTCTTTATCCCACTCGTCAATCTTTTTCTCCAGAAAATTAGTTTTGGATTTTGAAAATTTTAAACCAGAACCACCGAGATGGGATCCAATGGTTAAAAGATTTCTTTGAACTTCTGAAAGAAGTTTTGTGTAAGATTTATCGTTAGTAAAACTCTTGGCTAGACCAATAAAGGAATCTAATTCGTCAATTGCGCCAATTGCTCGAACCCTTAAAGATGATTTGGAAATTCTGATTTTTTGCTCAGGGTTATGAGAAAATAATCCAGTTTCTCCTTTATCACCTTTTTTAGTATAGATTGGCATTTATTTTACAATAGTAAACTTTTGTAAAAATTCTTCAAGAGGGCGGACCCAGACAATGCCTTTGCCATATAAGGCGCGATAAACTACTGCAACTTCTTCAGAGCTTTCTATAAAACCAACTGATTCAATAACATAATAATGGTTTGGATTTTTATAATGAAAATAAATACCGCCAACTTTAACTTTTTTAATTCCTTTGTTTAATTTTTCTTCAAGAACATCAAATGGAGTATGAGACATTAACACTCAGAATAACCACAGCTATAACACTTCTTACAACCTTCTTCGAGGACTAGACTTGCCTGGCCACAGCTTGGACATAAATCTTTTTTAAGACTTGGGCTACTATTAATAGTTAACTGGGCTGATTCAACTGTTATTTCTAAACTTTGCTGAACCGCCTGAGTTTCATCTTTATGGACTGGCATAAGACCAAAATGCATTGAGATTGCTTTGGCAACAGCATCGGGAAGACTTCTCACTTTGTTTGGACCAAAGCCAACAGAACTTCCGCCGCCGATTCCCTGCAACTGCTCCACTAAATCTTTTGCTCTTTCAAGAGGAGGCATATGATTTCCAAATCTTAAAGTTGTAGAAATTAATCTTCCAATCGCTTCTGCCATTGCTGCAACTTCCGAGCCGGCTTTGCCGATTGCGACGAAAACTTCAAAGGGATTGCCATTTTGATCTTGATTTACTGTGATAAATGCACTTCCCATAGGGGTTGGAATTCTATAAGTTGCTCCTTCAACTTTGGTTGGGCGAGGTTTAATTTCAAGAGCTACAGGTGCCTCTTCTTTCTTTTCATCGACTTTTGATAAAACTCCAGTTCTGCTTCCATCTCTAAAATAAGTGACACCTTTACAACCCAATTCGTAAGCCAAGTTGTAAAGCTTTTTGACATCCTCAACACTGTGACTTTCTGGAGCATTCACAGTTTTACTTATTGATGAGTCAACATATTCTTGAATTTTTGCCTGGACTCTGACATGTTCTTCAGGACTTAATTGACTGGCGCTTACAAAATAATCTGGAACCTTATCGCCTGGATGTTTATCAATCCATTCCTGATATAAAGGATGGTTGACTACATGTACTCCTGTTCTATCAGTTCGCTTAAAAGTAAATTCGTAAACTGGCTCAATACCTGAGCTAACTCCCGCCAATATAGAGATCGTACCAGTTGGAGCTTGGGTTAGGATAACTGCATTTCTAATGCCATTTTTCTCTATTTTTTCCTGTAATTCGACTGGAAGCTTTTTAATAAACTGGCCTTTCATATATTTTTCTTTAATAAATCCACCAAAAGGTCCTTTTTCTTTTGAAAGAGATGCTGAGGTAGAATAAGCGCTATCGCGAATTGTTTTATAAATTTTATCAATTGCTACCAAACTTTCATCACTTCCATATTTGATTCCCATTTTGATTAAAGCATCGCCAAGACCTAAAGTGCCAAGGCCTGTGCGCCTTATTTTTTTAGCAGCTTCTTCATTTTCTTTGTAGAAATAATAATTTGCATCAACAACATTATCTAAAAATCTAGTTGCAATAGCTGCGTGCTCTTTTAAAGCATCGTAATCCATTTGCCCATCTTTAACGAACATTGGCAAATTAAGATGACCTAAATTACAAACTCCCCAGGGGCCAAGGCCTTGCTCACCGCAAGGATTGGTTGCAATAATTTTTTCAAAATACCAAGTGTTGCTCATTTTGTTGTAGCGATCAATGAAAACAACTCCGGGCTCTGCAGATCTCCAGGCCGCTTTTGCAATCATTTCCCAAATATCTTTTGCTTTAACTGTTTTATAAACTTTGGTTGGATAACCTTTTTTCTGCCAAGATTTTATATCTCCATCCCATTCGTCATCATACTTTTCAAATGAAGTATCTGGGAATTTTAATTCCCAGTCTAAATCTCCCTTAACGGCAGCCATAAAATCATCTGAAACACAGACTGAAAGGTTTGCTCCAGGAATTTTACTTAGATCTTCTTTGACTGTAATGAATTCTTCAATATCTGGATGCCAATCATTAAGCATTAACATTAATGCACCGCGGCGAGAACCTCCCTGCTGGATAACATCGTGATTTGCAGTTGAATAAAGAGAAGCCCAATTAACAGGACCGCTTGATGTGCCGTTTACCTTTTTAACTCGGGCGCCGCGAGGGCGAAGTGTACTTAAATTTAAACCAACTCCACCAGCACGGGATTGAATTTCAACAGTTGTAGTTATATTTTCCATAATTCCTCCACGAGAATCTGAAGGAGACGGAATTACATAACAATTATAATAAGTAACTTCATAAGGAGTTCCGGCGCCGGATAAAATCCTTCCAGCTGGAATAAATTTGAAATCTTTCATTGCCTGATAAAACTTTTCTTCCCAGAATTTTTGAAGTTTTGTAGCTTCTTGTTGGCTTATTCCCCATGCAACACGCCTCCACATTTGTTCTGGATATTTCTCGAGAGCTTTTCCCTCTTCGTCTTTGAGAGAATATCTATCAAGAAAAATTTCCTGTCTAAAGCCATCTAATACAGTAGGGTTTACTGGAGAGGCAAAAACAAAATCTTTATTTAATAAATTTTTCTTAGTTTCTTTTACTTCTTTTTCTTTTTGTGTTGGAACAACTGTTGGCATATTTGAAAAAAATTAAAAGTTTTCATATATGAAAACTTTTTAAGATAAATTCATATTATCTTCTCAAAATTTTTCGTCAACTGGATTTTAATAATTCAAAAGAGGTCAATTTAAAAGATATGGATTTTGAGGAACTGGAAGATGTACTTCGTTTAAATTATCGCGGCCAAAACCATAAAGAGTATTTGGAGAATTTTCAATTTTAATAATTAACGGTTTAACATTTTCCGGAGCAACAGTTGCAAGACTATTTATAACTTTTGCATGCTCAATTGTTGAAAGTGTGTATTTTTGTAAAAAATCTTTCATGTCACTACCTTCTTGTGAAGCTAAATATTCTTCCCTATTTGATTCGCTTAAATAATTTTCAGCCTTTGATAAAACAGAAAAACCTAAATTTGATTTACCTTCTTCAAATAAGACAACTGCTGCTGCCAACCTTTTGTTGGCGAGAGCTAAATTAAGATTTGCTTTTTGAGCGGGATTTATTGTTAACAAACTCCAGACTTTATCTCTTAACGCGATCATTGGCCAAAAAGGACTATCAGGCAAAATATGGCCTGGATAAGGAAGATTGCTAACTATTGTTAAATTTGTAGATTTTACCGGTGAAGGAGTTGGAAGATCTTGAGAAAAAGCTTGAACCTGAGAGACCCTAAGTATTGAAATTATTAGTATTAACGAAGCTAGAAGTGAACTCCCGAAAAAGAGTAATAAATTCTTAAGCATTGGGTAAGAATAATAGTACAAACTAAGTGCAAGTACGTCAAGACAAAACAAATGCGAACACTTACTGTCGTGAAAATATCAAACTATCTAAAGAGAGCAATGGGCCATTCCCAAAGAACGTGAAGAAAAATTGATGAAGATATATTTTTGGTGCGAGCATAAACAAATGCAGATCCAAGTCCAAATACAAAAGTTAAAAATAGATAAACTGCAGCCGAAAGCGGATCTAGTTTATTTACAAAAATAGTGATTGGAATATGAATTATTGTCCAGCCAATTGTTGTAATAATATTTGCCTGCCATTCGTTTCCAAGAACTGCCCAGATGCGAGTAAAAAAATAACCTCTAAAAACTATTTCTTCTGAAATTGCTGTTGCAAAGGAAATTGCAAGCGATGTGAAAAGAGTTTCATTTCCTAAATTTGCTGCAAAATTAAATTGACCGTATTTGAAAAAATTAGCAATTACTGCTTCGATTGTGAAAAGTGCTCCTAAAAATAAACTTAAATAAATGCCTTTAAAAAGATTTTTCCAGGTTATGCCAATACTTTGTAAATTATTTTTTTCCAATTTTACTAAATAAAAAACTGGAATGATCCAAATAACTGGCTTAATTATTATTTCTTCAACAAAATCAGGGAGCTGAAAAAGGATGCGGTAAAATCCCCACACAAGCAAAAGGAAAGTAAAAAGAAGCGTAACATGCTTAATTAATGTAGTTTTACTTACCTTCATTTAACTTCATTTTACACTTATCGTAAGCTTCATCAACAGCACCAATTATCATCTCTACTCTCTTTTTTGCTTCATTAAAATCAATTGCCCGTTTTTCATCCGGGAACCAATGAAATAAAAGATTGCGGCAATTTTTCCAGGCTTCCCAAAGATTGGCACTTAGAGTTTTATCACCATTAAACATTGCTGTTAATTTATCGTAAACGCTTTCTGAGCGAAATCTTTCTTCAAGCGACGGATTTAAAGCCATACCAATCCTAAAATGTTTGCCGTAATAATCTTCACTTGTTATAAAATTTAAATCCAAAAATAATTTTTTAAGAAAACCTTCGTAAGCTTTTGCTGCTGGGAAAACTATAAAAGAATAATCATGGAAAGTGTCTTTCCATAAAGGAACGACGGCCAGGAGCTCAAAAGATTCCTCAAGAAGCTCAACTAAATCTTCTTCAAGATAATCATACCAGGGTTTATTTTTTAAATTATCTTGCATTACTTAAAAAGTATAACTTCATTGATTTATGATTGTAAATATAATAAGATCACGAAAACAGATGACTATTGATAGATTGAATCCAACAAGTCACGAACAAGAATTTTTAGAAAATAATTTAGAAATTAGTGATAATGGCCGTGCTACTTGGGTAAGATGGAAGTGTAATTCTGATTTAGGAACTACTTTAGAAGCTGTTAATCATTCTTTAGGCGAACTTCGTACGCAAGGTTTTCGCATTCACAATAACCTCCAAGAGTCTTTAGTTCAAGTAGTTTGCAGAAATAAACGAACAAGACAAACTTCGTGGTTTAAATATTATAAAGAAGGCCAGCTTCCTGTTGATTTAGATTTATTAAATATTCCTGATAAAGATTGCAATCCAGTTCAAGTAGAATTTCATTCTTCTTTAATGTTTGTCCGCTTACATCTTAGTAATGTTGAAGCCAGGGAATTGTTAGAGGAAACTGCAGTCAATAAAGTTGAGGTTTTAACTCAATATAATATGAGTGGCCATATATTTGATTTAGTTAAGTCTAGTGTCAAAAATGTAGAATTTTCTGAAGATCTTCAACAACATCTTCGCAAAAGTCTATCTATTTATCCGTAAAGATGGTTTGAGTTATAATTAGTAATGGCGGAGAAAAAAACTTTCAAAGATAGTACAGAGAAAAAACAAACTCTTGAAAAATTAATTGAGAAACCAATTCAAGAAAAGAAAAAAAGATTTTTTAGAGATACACATTTTAGAAAAAAAATTATTTTTTTTACAGTTGTTATTGCAGGACTGGTATATCTTTTTTCTGGAATTCCTTTACCAACAAGCCTTGGGCAAAAAGAACCAGTTTCTACACAAATTTTTGACCGCTCGGGTAAACTAATTTACGAAATATTTGCTGATAAAAAACGTGACCCAATAAAATTATCTGACCTCCCTCCCTATGTAGGGAATGCTACTGTTTCTATTGAAGATAAAGATTTTTATAAACACAGTGCTTTCTCGCCGACTGGAATAATTAGAGCTGCTTATAGCACTGTTTTTAAAGGAGACTTACAAGGCGGAAGTACTATTGAACAACAATATGTTAAAAATGCATTTTTGACACAAGACCGCACTATAAAGCGAAAAATTCAGGAATTATTCCTTGCAATGATTATTGAATCTATTTATACAAAACAACAAATTTTGGAAGCTTATTTAAATCAAGTGCCATACGGAGGAGATGCATACGGAATAGAAAGCGCATCGCAACAATATTTTAACAAAAGCGCTAAAGATTTAGATTTGGCACAGGCAGCACTTCTTGCAGGACTTACACAAGCGCCGACTTATTACTCCCCTTTTGGAGCGCATCCGGAACTTGCAAAACAGCGACAAATTGAAGTACTTAAATCAATGGTAACTAATAAATATATTACCGAAGCACAAGCTGATGCAGCTGAAGCAGAACCTCTTATTTATGCAGAACCATCGCAAATACAGGCGCCGCATTTTGCACTCTGGATAAAAGATCAACTGGTACAACAGTACGGCGAACAAATGGTAAACGAAGGAGGGTTAAGAGTTTATACAACGCTTGATTTAGATTTACAGAATTTTGCACAACAAACTGTAGCTACAGAAGTTGGAAAACTTGTTAATCAAAACGTAAAAAATGGAGCCGTAATAGTAACCCGCCCCGCTGACGGAGAAATACTTGCAATGGTCGGCAGCAAAGATTATTTTGATGCAAAAAATGACGGAAATGTAAATGTTATTTTTGCTGACCGACAACCCGGGTCTTCAATAAAACCTTTTAATTACGCACTTGCAATTCGCGACCGCAAAATAACTCCTGCAACAATACTTGCTGACGTGCCAACTTGTTTTGATGTTGCGGGACAGCAACCTTATTGTCCAGTAAATTATGATGGGCAATTTCATGGAGGCGAAGCTGTGCGATTTGCACTGGGAAATTCGTTTAACATTCCTGCTGTTCGAGTTTTGGCACTCAATGGTCTTAATAATTTTATAAATTTTGCGACAAGCGTTGGAATTACAACTTTTACAGACCCTTCAAAATACGGTCTTTCTTTAACATTGGGAGGAGGAGAAGTTACACCTTATGATATGGCTGAAGCTTACGGAACTCTGGCAAACGGCGGAATAAAAGAACCGCTTGTGGCAATTACAAAAATTACAGACTGGAAAGGAAATGTACTTGAAGATAATAAACTTGATGATTTGACTGGAAATAGAGTCGTTCCGCAAGATGTTTCATTTTTAATTTCACAAATACTACTTGATAATAATGCAAGAGCGCAGGAATTTGGAACTTCATCTTACTTGGTAGTTTCCGGGCACCCTGAAGTATCCGTAAAAACTGGAACAACCAATGACAGACGAGATAATTGGACTGACGGATATACGGGGCAGATTGCCGCAGTTGTTTGGGTTGGTAACAATGACAATACACCAATGAACGGAAGCGTTTCGGGAATAACTGGAGCTTCCCCTATTTTTAATAAAGTAATTGCATATGCGCTAAACAAAAGCGAGAAAGGGTTTTATAATAAGTCCGATGACGGGCATGCCTGGCCAACACAACCGTCTGATGTTAAGGGCATGACAATTTGCGCTGATACTGGACTTGCACCAACAAGCGGCGATCCAAATAATCCTGGGTGCCCAGCAAGATTTGATTATTTTATTGACGGAACACAACCACAAGCAATTCCTACAATGACACAAAATTTAACTGTTTATAAAGATACACATATGATTGCATCAAGCAGCGCAACTCCTGACCAAGTACAACAAGAGCAACATCCGATTGTTCAAGATCCACTCGGAACAATTCTTTGTCTTGATTGCCCGCTTCCAACTTATAATGTGACTATAAATTATCCAATATTTGGAGTAAGCGATAATTCGAAATTTACACCAACACCTATTGCAACGCCAACTCCAAGCGGACAATAAATATGAAACTGCCAAAATATTTAACTACTGTTACCACTTTTTCTAAATTACTTGCTTTAATTTTATTTTTTACAATGCCTGTAATTGCATTTGAACTTGGGGGGTATTTTGAAATGATTCAATTAATGAAATGAAGAATTATAGAAAATATAGAACCTTAAGATACATTGCACTTTCATTTTTTGTAATTATTCCTGTGATTGCATTTTTTTTGGGAATTAAATACCAGGAAAATTTACACAGTAATTTAGTGTTACAAAATAATTCTAATTCCCCGATATTTTATACAAATACAAATTGGGGTTTTACATTAAAGTTTCCTTCAACCTGGAATGGATATTTAGTTGATGAAACTGATGATTTAAATAAATATAAAGATCCTGGTTTTGCAAGTACTGCACAAATTTGTTTTCATTTTAATAGACCAACTTATGCTTCAGCGTGTATTTTATCAATATCTATTTTTTCTACAAAACAATGGCAAGATTGGACTAATTCCCGTGGTGGAGGTAAAATTCTTGGTGTTAAAAATAATTATTATTTTATAAGCGACAACAATATAGATAATGTTAATTGCAATATACCTGTACCTTATGATGCCTTTCAATGTCAAAGGGCTTTAGAAATTAAGGATATTAATTCTACTTTCAAATTTACTAATTAAGAACTGATTACAGTTCTTGTCATTTCGAATATTCATTCGAACAGATAAATGATACAATACGTTCCAACTAATGCTTCGTAGATTTTTTAAGTCCTTATACTTTATTGTCCTATTTATTGGGAGTTTTTGTAGTTTTTTGATCGTAGAAGCTATTAGAATTATTAAAGAGCCAAGGGAACAAGTTATCTATCAATCTAAAGATTATAGGAAGAAAAGAAAGCCGAAAATTTTCCATATTAAAATCACTTTCTACCGAAAAATTGGAATTACTACGCGGATAAAAATATTATTTGCATTTGTTATTTTTATTTTAATAATTGTTGCTGGTATATGGTATTTTGTTTTTCGCGGACTTCCATCACCCAATCAGCTTATTAATCGCAAAGTTGATGTTTCTACAAAAATATATGACCGCAATGGAATACTTCTTTATCAAATCTACAAAGACCAAAACAGGACTCCGGTTGCCCTTCCTCAAGTACCTGACATTACTCGCAAAGCAACACTTGCTGCTGAGGATTCAAATTTTTATAACGAATATGGATTTTCCTGGAAAGGAATCATAAGATCCTTACTTGCTGATATTACAAATCAAGATTTAACAGAAGGAGGGAGCACGATTACACAACAACTTGTAAAAAACACACTTCTCTCCCCTGAAAAAACCTGGAGCCGCAAAATTAAAGAATTAGTTTTATCAATTGAAGTTGAACGTGAATTTAGTAAAGATCAAATTCTCTCCATGTATTTGAATGAAGTTTCATACGGCGGAAGCGCTTATGGAATTGAAGCTGCTTCCGAACAATATTTTGGAAAGGATGTATCGCAACTGACAACCGCAGAATCGGCACTTCTTGCCGGACTTCCAAAATCACCAACCACATATTCCCCGTTTGGTGCAGATCCAGACCTTGCAATTAACAGACAACAGGAAGTGCTTGGACTTATGAAACAAGATAAATTTATAACCGCTGACCAATACAACGAAGCAATTAACGAAAAACTTAATTTTGCAAATAACCAAACTAATATTAAAGCGCCACATTTTGTAATGTATGTCAGGCAAAAATTAGTTGATGAATATGGAGAAGATGAAGTTGAACGCGGAGGACTAAACGTAATTACAACACTTGATTATAATATCCAGCAAATTGCACAAGATGCTGTTACATCACAAGTTGCAAACTTAAAAGGATTGCATGTTACAAACGGAGCCGCAATTGTACTTGATCCAAAATCAGGAGATATACTTGCAATGGTCGGGTCGACTGATTATTTTAATGCAACTAATGATGGTGAGGTAAATGTTACAACTGCACTTCGGCCACCTGGGTCCTCAATAAAAATTGTTAATTATGCATATGCCTTGGGACATGGATATACGCCGCTATCTGTAATTGATGATTCACCTATTACTTTTAAATTTGCTGGATCACCTTCTTATACTCCTGTAAATTATGATGGAAAATTTGTCGGGCCGATAACTTTAAGGAATGCACTTGCACAATCGAGAAATATTCCGGCGGTAAAAGTTTTGGCGTCATACGGAGTGCAGAACATGATTAATTTAGGACAAGCAATGGGAATTACAACCTGGAATGAAAAGAATACTTATGGGCTTTCATTAACACTTGGAGGAGGAAGCACAAGACTTATTGATATGGCGCGAGTTTATGCAACGGTTGCAGATTCTGGAAATAGGCCTGCCATAAATTCACTTCTTAAAGTAACTGATTATAAAGGAAACAATTTGCCATTTGATTGCGATACGGGAAACTGCGAAAGCGAAAATGTAATTGATCCACGAGTTTCTTACCAGCTTATTAATATTTTGTCTGATAATAATGCACGGGCTCCAGAATTTGGGGAACATTCATCTCTAGTTATTAATGGCCATCCGGAAGTTGCTGTAAAAACTGGAACAAGTAACGATTTAAGAGATAATCTTACAATTGGATTTAATCAGAATTATTTAACAGCTGTATGGGTTGGCAACAATGATAATTCGCCAATGGCAAGAATTGCATCAGGAATTACTGGAGCTGCACCAATTTGGAATGAGATAGAAGGTAAATTAATTGGAAGCGATAAACCAATAAATTGGAATGTACCTGATGGACTAATAGCTGCACCTTGCAGCAAAAATGATTTATTTTTAAACGGAACTGATGTTAATAAAATTTGTGCAGGGCTTAATAAAATTGCGACGCCAAGCGCTACGCTAAATAATTAAATTTGATTTATTACAATCATCATGAAGACAAAAAGAATTGCGCTTCCTAAAAGCGGAGGCATTTGAATTCCTACAGCTGCAACTATAAAACTTAAAAGAATTGGCAATGTACTTCCGTGCATATCAAGTTGTAATAATTTTTTGAATGTATATTCTTTTTTCATTAACTTTAAGATTAAATAAAAAATTGCAGTGAAAATTAAAAGATAAATTAATTGCCCTGCAAGAGACAAACCTGCAGCAATAAATGGCCAAATTACAATTGATAAAATAATTAAAATTATTATTCCTGGCTCTATATATTTTAAATATGGAGAGATTTGTGTGATTAATTTATTGTATTCTCCTTGATTGATTGTGGTATTTGTAGATTTATCTATTGGATAAGATTGAAAACCAGTACCTGTATTATCAACTGTAACAATTGTATCTGCCGTTACTAAAACTGCTGTATTTTTATTTTTAATATCTGACGGACTGGCATTAGTATCTATTGTTAAAGAATGAGCATAATTTTTTGCTAAGCCAAATTGATTTAAGGAATCAATATAAATTGGCTCCTTTTCGTTTGTGCTAACTTTTCCGTCTTTGATCGTTACGACTAACCCTGTTGGATATAGCGAATTTGCTTTTGATTCAAAAGTATTTATAAATCCTGGAACTTTTGGCAAAACAATTGCACCAAGAGAGCCTGCAAAAACAATACTGCCGATTAATGAAACTAAATAAAAAAGAAAGAATAAGTATTTAACTGAAAAAGAAAATTTTGCTTTTTTAATTTCTTTATAATATTGAAACTTGGTTAAACTTTTTACTAATACGTCGAAGAAAAATTTTATCTTTTTTACTATCTTATTCATGCGTACTCCAATCATACACTATTTTTGATATTTTAGGAATTTCTACATCGGCCTGGTCTTCGTCAATATCTTTGGACATGATTACTAAAATATACGGCTTTGCGGCATAAACAATACCTGCATCATTTAATTCTCCATCGTCTGCTCCATATTTATGAACTACTTTAATGTTTGATGGAACTCCAGCTGGAATTAAATTTTCAAAATCTGTATTTGTTAAAAAGGAGTAAAATTCATCTTTTGAAGAATTGGAAATTAAATTGGTGTTATTTAATTGATAAAAAAGCGAACCGATATCATAAGGAGTTGTTTCACTTTGACTAAAATCTGTATTATTCATATTTAGATTGGATATTTCGTTTGTCTCTGCATCCTGGCCCAATACATTTTCCATAATTTGAAAACCTGTATTATCGGAATTTTTTCCCATTGCCTGGACAATATCTTTGTAGGTTACAACTGTCCCCGGAGCCATGCTTGCTAAAATACCTGCACCTCCCTCATCATCGGAATATTTTAAAGTATATGAAGTTTGTGGATCTATTTTGCCATTATCAACTGCCTGATAGTAAGCGATCATCAAAGGAAGCTTGAAAAGAGAAGCGCCGTCGAACTCAATATTGTCATTTATTCCAAGGGAGTAACTGCCATCGACTGACTTCAAATAAATTCCATAAGTCCCTGTTAAATTGGAAATTTCATTATTTAATGTGGTATTTAATTCATCTGTGTCAGGAGTTGCAAGAGGGACAAAATTATTTATGATTGGAGCATTTATTTTGGCAGGAACGGCAGTGCGCGAACTTTTTGATTTAATAAAGAAAATGATTGATAAAACAGGGAGACCAATTAGAAAAATAAAAATAATTAGTCGTTCTATTCTTCCCCATGGTTTTGGAGGTTCTTCTTTTTTCTTTCTACGCCTAACTGGTTTTATTTCAGGAATTGGATCTAATTCCTCATTTTCTTCTTTCTTTTTTCTGAAAGGTAAATTCATAAGATTATTATACCTGAAGTACTATTTTGCCAAGTTTTGCGGAACTTTACCTGAAGCAACATCAAGAATTGCATTAACTGCTAACTCTCCCATTTTGTTTCTGGCCTCATTTGTGGCGGATGCTATGTGTGGAGTTAATATTACATTTTCCATACCCATTAATTCTGGATTAATTTCCGGCTCATTATCAAAAACATCAAGAGCAGCACCTTTTACTTTTCCACTTCTTAATGCCTGAACTAGAGCATGTTCGTCGACAATTGGACCGCGAGCGGTATTAACTAAAAATACTCCGTCTTTCATTTTTGAAAAAGCTAATTCATTTATTATGTGACGGGTTTCTTCGTTTAAAGGAACATGAAGACTTATAAAATCGCTTTTCATAAATAATTCGTCAAGACTTCCACACATAACACAAAATTCTTCGTTTTCATCTTTGTGGTGCTGACTATAAATAACATTCATTCCAAAAGCATGGGCGCGAACTGCTGCCATTTTTCCAATACGGCCAAGTCCGATTACTCCCAAGGTTTTTCCCATTAAACTTTCGCCAACAAAAAGATCAGGTTCCCAGCCATGATATGCGCCTTCGTGCACTGCGTGATCTGCTTCACTAACGCGGCGGGCAATATTTAAAATTAAGGCAATTGTATGCTCGGCAACCGCAACATTTACTTCATCGCAGGGAGTATTGGTTACGTAAATATTTTTTCTTTTAGCATCGTCTAAATTAATATTATCGAAACCGACTGCATAATTACTGATTAATTTTAATTGTGGACCTGCTGCGTCCATTACTTCGGCGTCAATTTTGTCTGTTAATTGACTTAAAATAACATCAACCCCGCGAATTTTTTCAACTAATTCTTCGGCTGTTAATGGTCTGTCAAAATCAGAGACAACTACATCGTGATGTGCATCAATTAATTTTTGAATATGATTGCCGGGAATTTTTCTTGTGACTAAAATTTTCATAATTCTTCTACTTTAATGTTACTACTTCTTACTTTTTCAAGCCAAGATGGAATTTCACTATCATGTAATAATCCTTTTTGAGAACCGATGAAACTTATCACAGAACTAGAATTACACATCCCCCAAACTAGGGCTTCTTCTAAAGATTTACCTTTAATTAGTGCCGATAAACAGCCACTTCCGAATGCATCTCCTGCACCAGTTCTTTCAATCACTGGAATATTAAGAGTTCCTAACTTCCAATATTTGCCATCGGCTTTTGCAAAACAGCCATTTCCGCCATCTGTGATAATTGGAATTTGGACTCCAAGATTTGATAAACCATCTAATAAACTTTTGTGATTATTTTCAGATTTTTCAATCCCTGTTAATTTTTCGGCTTCTTCTTTGTTTACAAATAAACATACGGTACGAGATAAAATGTTTTTTAAACTTTCTATTCCGGCTTTTAGTTGCCAGCTGCCTGGATTAAAACCTAACTTTATGTTTGGATTTTGCGCTAAAAGCTCATAAACCGATTCATAAAATTCTGCAAAATTTTCCCCCATTGAAGTTAAATAGATCCACTGAGGAATGGGAACATCTACCGGAAATTGATAGATTTTTGGAGAATGATATGTAAAAATAGTACGCTCGCCAAGATATCTTATTACAATTGATGAGTTTGAAGTTGTGTTTTCATCTTTTTTAATAAAACCTGTATAAACTCTTTCTTTTTCAAGTGTCTCATATATTTGATTACCTGAATTATCCTGACCAATTGTTAGAAGAATTGCAGTCTCGACACCTAAACGACTTGCACCAACTGCGTTATTGGCAGCATTGCCGCCGACTGAATAATCAAGAGATTTAACTGGAATTTTATCTCCATAAGTAAAACTAATCAGACATTTTTTATTGTCAATTT
Organism: Patescibacteria group bacterium; assembly: GCA_035549555.1. NCBI lineage: Bacteria > Patescibacteria group bacterium. Next base: position 752,074 of record DASZQR010000010.1, on the reverse strand, counting down.
CGCAAGTTGTATCAACTTCACTTGGTTCTATAAAAGTATCAAGCGAGGCATCACCAATACTAAGAAGAGTGAAATTATTTGCCATTTCGAGCGTTAGAATTTACCTTAGCAACTTCTAAAAATTTATCTTGAGCATCTTTAACCATTGTAGGATTTCCTTTCCAAATTTCTAAAGCTGAATTTTGAAGAGCTCTTCCAAAAGAGAAAGATAATTCCCAAGGAACGTCATCTCTTTTATTCATTTCTCTTAAATTATTTGCAGCTTCTTCTTCAGACTGACCACCAGATAAAAAGACAATACCTGGAATTTCTTGAGGTACACAATCTTTAAGAACTTCAATGGTTTTTTGGGCAACAGTTTCTGAAGTTGCAGTGCCCGATCCACTTCCAGGAAGAACCATATTTGGCTTGAGGAGCATTGCTCTAAAATTTACATTTTTGTCTTTTAGTTTCATAAAAACAATTCGCAAAACACTACGAGTCACTTCATAGCATTTATCAATAGTGTGACTTCCGTCCATTAAAACTTCTGGCTCAACTATTGGGACAAAACCTGAGCTTTGTGCGATGGATGCATACTCAGCCAGACGATTGGCATTTTCTTCAACACATTGAATTGAAGGATTGACTTCGGAAATAGAAAAAGCTGCACGCCATTTGGTAAATTGTAGTTTTAATTCTTTGTAATCTACCAATCTTTCTTTTAGACCTGTTAAACCGTCTGTTAATTTATCTCCCGGATAGCCTGCCATGTCTTCCATACCCTGATCAACTTTTATTCCTGGGATAATTCCTTTTTTAATTAAAACATCTGTAAAGTTTTCTCCGGTTGATGTTTTATCTCTTGAAGTTTCATCAAACATTATCACACCGCTTATAAAATTTTCAATGCCTTGAGTTGTAAAAAGCATTTCGCGATAAGCGCGCCTTGCTTCTTGGGTTGAGCTTATTCCGACTGCAGTAAATCTTTTTTCAATTGTCGGGAAAGATTCATCAGCTGCCAAAATACCTTTTCCTTTTGTGACCAAGGCTTTGGCTAAATTTTCTAATTCGTCCATAAATTAACTATAACACGTCAGGAGTTTTTGCGCGCGATAACTTTTTTAACTTTTTCAATTATATTTTCTTTAGTTAAATTATATTTTTCTAATAATTCATCTGGACTTCCACTTTCTCCAAATTTGTCTTCAACTGCAACCATTTCAATTGGAGTTGGGAAATTTTTTGATAAACACTCAGCAACTGCAGAGCCGAGTCCTCCATTAATTTGATGGTCCTCTACTGTAATAATTGCCCCACAAGTTTTGGCGGCTCTAATTATTGCTAATTCATCAAGAGGTTTTATCGTGTGACAATTTATAACTAAAACATCCATTCTATTTTGCAACCCTTTAGCGGCAAGTAAACTTTCATAAACTAATGGACCTGTTGCAATTATTGCAACTAATGGATTTTTGCTTTCCCAAAAAGTTTCAGCTTTACCAATATTAAATGGGGTTCTATCAGTTGTAAAAACAGGAGTACTGGCGCGAGTTAATCTAAGATAGCTTGGTTTATTATTTTTGGCAATTTCAAGCGTTGCTTTTTTGGCTTCTTCGGCGTCACAAGGAGAAATTACAATCATATTGGGAAGACTTCTCATTAAAGCAAAATCCTCAAGCATTTGGTGAGTTGCACCGTCTGGGCCAACAGTTAATCCTGTATGACTGCCGATAATTTTTACTGGAACATTGTTAATACAAATAGTGGTACGAATTTGTTCCCAGGTGCGACCTGGAGAAAATACAGAATAACTTGCTGCAAAAGGAATTTTACCGTAATTTGCAAGACCTGATGAAACTGTTATCATTGCCTGTTCGGCAACACCGGTTTCAAAAAAACGTTGCGGGAATTTTTCTTTAAATAAATTTACATGAACGGACTCTTCAAGATCTGCAGATAAGGCAACAACATTTATATTTTTTTCTCCTGCAATTAATAATCCTTCGCCAAAACCAATACGAGTGGAAGCTTGTTCAATATTTTTTTTGAAAATATTTTCTGAAAGATTTTGTTTGGGATTAATCATTTTCTTTTATCCTTTCTTTAATTTCATCACGCGTTTTTTCTAATTCCTTTAATGCCAATTTTGCCTCTTCTTTATTTGGAGCTTTGCCATGCCATACATATTTATTTTCCATAAAGCTAACTCCTTTACCTGGAATAGTATTTGCAATAATTACTGTTGGTCTATCATAAATATCTTTTGCCTTTTTAATAGCAGTCGCAATTTCTTTGAAATTAGACCCATCAATTTCTTCAACATTCCAATGAAAAGATTTATATTTATCAACTAAAAAATTAATGGGCATTATCTCTTCTGTGTTACCACTTAATTGAATTTTATTTCTATCAATAATTGCAGTTAAATTTCCTAATTTGTATTTGACTGCAAATAAAACTGCCTCCCAAGTATTTCCTTCATCCTGCTCCCCGTCAGACATGACACAATAAACTCTAAATCTTTTATTATCTAATTTCGCACCAAGAGCAATCCCAGCAGCTTGGCCCAAACCAGAACCTAATGGGCCAGAAGTTGTTTCTAAACCTGGCAATTTACCGCGTTCCGGATGACCTTGCAATCTAGAATTTAATTTGCGAAGTGTTTTTAATTCTTTAACGTCAAAATAACCACTTTCTGCCATGGCTGCATAACGCACAGGTACGATATGGCCATTGCTTAAAATTAATCTGTCGCGTTCTTCCCAATCAGGATTACTTGGATCGTGATTTAAAATACTAAAATAAAGACTTGCAAAAATATCTGCCATTCCAAGAGCGCCGCCGGGATGACCAGAACCGGCGCGCTCAAGCATAGTGATAATATCAATTCTTATTTGGTTGGCAGCTAATTCTAAATCCATGGCAGTAGATCTTTTATAGCTCGAAAGCTTTTTCGTTGCTATTTGCGTTTTCTTTATCTTTAATTAACCTTTCAAAAGTTAGAATTTCTTCATATGCCTTTTCCGGAGTTTCTACAATTTTATAAACTTTTAAATCTTCAGGACGAATTCTCATATTATTAATAAATGAATCAATGATTGCTTTCCAGAATTTTCCATACAAAATTAAAGGTTTGTGATGACCATAATAAAGTTTTGCTAATCCCCAAGCCATTCCAAATTCTGAAATTGTTCCTGTTCCCCCTGCGAAAATAACATACAAATCTCCTAATTCAAGAAGTTTAAGTGTTCGCTCAAGATAATTTTTAGTGACAACTTCCTGATCAATTGGATTATTCGGGTCGCGTCCTTCAAAATTTGTAATATCTTTTGGATAAAAAGTAACTCCAATTGTTGTCCCGCCGCCAGCTTTAGCGCCTTCAGAAACAGCACGCATAGTTCCCGGACCGCCGCCGTTTATTGTGACAAATCCTTTTTGCGCTAAAAATTTTGCACATTCGTAAGCTTCTTTGTACAACGGGTCGGACGGCGCTGTGTCTGCAAAACCAAAATAAGAGATGTGTTTAATTTTGACCATTGAATAATTTTAGATTATCTACAAGACTTGGTTCAAATATTCTTTTTCCGACTGCAACTTCATCAACTCCCAAACTTTCCATTTCGTGAACTAATTCAACTGTTACTCCGCCATCAACCAATAATTTAAAATTTAAATTTAGTTTGTGTCGTAATTCATTAGCTGCTTTTATTTTGTCAAAAACTGAAAGATCAAATTCCTGACCGCCAAAACCAGCTTTAACACTCATTAAAAGCAAGACATCTAATTTGGGTAAAACATTTTGACTCACTTTTTCAATTGGTGTATCCAAATCAATTGCGAGACCAGCTTCTGTGGTCGTTGCCTTTACTTTATCGACAAATTCCATTTGATTTTGCATAAATTCAATTTGGCCAATCATTCTATTGGCGCTATTTGGCACACAATGCTCTACCCATTCAACTGGATCTTTGACCATTAAATGAAAATCCAAATTTAAAACAGTTGTTATATTTTTTAAAACTGCTGGATCAACTGTGGAATTGTTGGCAAATTTATTATCAATAACATCAATTTGAATTCGATCAACAATGCCTTCAGCTTTATTTTCAAGGGACGTTAATTCGCTAATGTCATCAGTTAAAATGGCAGGAATGATCTTCATAAATTCATTTTAGCACGAAGAGATTATTTTTGAGGAGTGAAACTTAGAGTTATTGGATCAGTTGGAGCCGTGTTACTATTTAAACTTCTGCTAACACGGACTACTTGCTCAACGAGGCGATTTGTATAACCCCATTCGTTATCATACCAGGCAAAAACTTTAACTAAATTGCCGCCAATAACCTGCGTTAATCCTAAATCAACAATTGCTGATTCGCTTCTGCCAATAATATCTGATGAAACTAAAGGCTCGTTACTTACTGCAAGAATGCCCTTGTATAACGCATTTTCCGAAGCGTCGATAAATGCCTGATTAACTTCTTCTATAGAAGTAACTTTTTTGGTAATAATTGCAAAATCTGTAATGGATCCTGTGACAACTGGGACTCTTAAAGCACGGCCGTCAAATAAACCTTTTAGATCGGGAATGGTTTCAGTTGTTGAAATTGCTGCTCCTGTAGTTGTGGGCACAATATTAACTGCAGCAGCGCGCGCGCGGCGCAAATCTGAATGAGATCCATCTTCCAAAACTTGGTCATCTGTATATGCGTGGGCTGTTGTCATTGCAGCTTTTTCAATTCCAAATTTTGCATGCATTACTGCTGCAACTGGAGCAATACAATTTGTAGTACAGCTGGCATTTGAAACAACTTGTGATTTACCGTCATATTCATTAACCCCAATTACATAAGTGTTAACATTACTCCCCTTCGGAGGGGCTGAAATAATTACGCGCTTTGCGCCACCTTTGGCGTGCTTTGCGGCGCCTTCTGCATCTGTAAAATGGCCAGTAGATTCAATTACAACGTCAACTCCGTATTTGCTCCAAGGAAGTTTTTCGGGATCTTTTTGAGCAAGAACTGGAATTTTTACACCATCAACAATTAGATTTCCAATTTGGGGATTTTCATCTGTTGCTTCTTTTGGATCTTTTAATTCCTCAGATTTAATTTCTTTTGCAAATTTCCTATATGTTGTGTCGTAATTTACAAGATGTGCCCAACTTGCTGTCGGCATGCTGCCTGAAGTATTAATTGCTGCAAATTCGATTTCGCCAGTGTGCTTTAATAAACCAATTCTAAAAGCTAAACGCCCAATTCTACCAAAACCATTTATGCCAACTTTGACCATTTGTATTCACTATACTATAATTTTTTTAATAAAAAAATATGTCAGAACAAAGAGCTAATGAAATGCTAAGACAAGAAGACGAGAGATTTATAACGGAACTTATAAAAAATGGTGCAATTACTGAGGCTGGTGGAGATTGTTTAAAGTTTATCATTAGTTTTAGGAGAAGTTTAACACAAGCGAATTCCAATTCACTATTTGCAGATGGTAAAGAATATAAAGAGTTAGTTCAAAAATCTGGTTTTAGAGATGAAGATATTAACAGTATAAAGTCTAGCGCAGACGCTTTCTTTGCAGAAGCTAGAAGTTCACAACTTTCTATATTAGAAATGGATTTTAAATTTATGATTGGAATGTCGGCCATATTCATGTCTCGTATGCAAAGAGAAGAATTGGAGAGGTTAGATATAAATGAGGTTTCTCTAGAGAGACTAAAAGATTTAAATGCTAAAAATTTTACCGAGCTTATGAAAATAATAGACCTAGCACAGGCAAGAGTTCCTATTTTTCCAGAACAAGTTATAGAGAGAATGAAACTTTCAGATAGCAACTCCTGAAATCTCAATATGAGAAATTTCAAATTTAAAATTTTCGCCTTTGATATTTTTTGGCAGCTTAACTGATTCTTCAATTAAAATTTTATTTACAACTCCACTATCTTCTGCGATTTTACTGGCGACATTTACCGGTCCGCCGGCAATTTCCCATCCTTCTTTTTGAAGATCAAATAATAAAACATTGCCACGACATAAACCAATACTAATATTAAAATTGTCACTTAAATTATCCTGCAAATCTTTGGCAAAATTAATTGCTACTTCATTTTTATCTGTAACAAAAATCCCTAAACTTCCGTTTGATTTAATTTTTTGGACTTCATGAAATTCTAATAATTTTTCAATTAATGAATTTGCAAGCAACCAATCGCTTAATTCATCTAATAAAAATTTTCTTTTTGGGTGAAGGATTTTGACTAAAATAACTGTTTTTGTAAAAGAATATTTTTTATAGACTGCATCATAAACTTTTTTATCTGATAAATTTTTAGTCAAATCGTCGTAAAAGTCTTTGTTAAATGGTATTGGATATATGTTTGTCATTTAGTAATTTAGAAAAGGATTTAGTTAATTTTATTTCTCCTCCTTCAGTATGATTTTCCGCCAAATCTTCAACAAAATCTGCTTCATCACCAAATAAACCTCCACCGATTTTAATAAATTTTCCGTAGTGAATCGCCATGCCGATGTGAAGTGAGAAATTTTCTAATTCTTTTTGGACTTGTTGCATTTTCTCATAAATTAATTTAGGCGAAACAGATTTTGGATAAAACATTTCTGTATTGTCTGCTGCCCATATTCCAATTCCAACTCCTCCAATTTCGCTGCCGTATTTATAAACTAAATCTTTAGGATGACTTACTATTTTCATAACTTCCAATAAATCTAATTCTTCACTTAATTTACTAAGGCCCGCGGAGTCTGATGCAACGACGGTTCCTTCAACTAAATAATTTTTTAAAATATCTTCGTGAAGTTTTTTTGTTTTATTACTTGTAATCCATTTCTGAATAATTTCTAAGGGAACAGCGCCTGCGATATCTTCAGTAACGTCAGCTAATGATGGATTTATAAAACGCTTTGGCATAAGTTATTTTTCAAGAAGGGAAACAATTCCAGGGAGAGTGCCTTTGGCAAGAAACTCTAGCATTGCTCCTCCGCCGACACTTATCCAATTAAATTTATCTTTTAGATTAAGTAAATTAATTGCAGTTTCTGTATCCCCCCCTCCTGCAATTTTAAATGAATTACTATTTGTAACATTAAAGAAAACTCGGGAAGTCCCCTGCCTGTGGCCTTCTTCTTCAAATTTTCCAATTGGGCCACTTACAACTATTGTTTTAGATTTTATTATTTCAGTTTCAAACTTTTCAATTGAATGAATAGTGATATCTTCTTTGTCTGGTAATAAGTCGGCAACAACAACTTTCTCATTATGTCGAAGAGGACTGTCATCGTGAATATAATCCGGCATTCTTCCTCCAATTAAAATTTTATCTGATAATTTTAAAAAACTTTCCATATATGAAAGCTTGTCGTCTTTTAATCCGCTAATGATAAAAATTAATGGTCTTTGCGGGTTTTCTAAAACTTTGGAAAGATTTTCTATTTCAGAAACAAACCTAAAGCCTGCTGCATGAGGAAGTAATTTCGGTAAACCGACAATTGATGCGTGTTCGCGGTGGCTTACGCCAAAAGCTTCATTAACATAAAAATCCTGACCTGCTGACAATTCTTTGGCAAAGCTTTCGTCATTTTTTTCTTCTCTTTCGTCAAAACGAAGATTTTCCAAAACTCTTGCTTCCCATTTTTTAAAATATTGTTCAAAAGGCTTTAGACTTAAGCTTTCATCAAGCCCTTGTGGGCGGCCGCGATGTCCAATAATTGTAATTAATGCATTTTGATTTTTTAGATAATCGAGAGTTTGAGAAAGCGAAGTTAAACGAATATTATTTATATCTTCCGGGGAAATATCCAAATCAGCGCGAACAATTACGCGTTTGCCTGTTAAATTAAAATCAGAAAGCTTGGGAAGAGAGATCATGATTTATTATCTTCTATATTCTTGATTTCTTCCAGCCTTCTTTCGTGACGAGGTAAATTATCAAATTTTGTTTCTAAAAAAACTTTAAGCATGTTTTGTGCCTCTTCGTCTGTCGTAAAGTCGCTTGCAAGAACTAAAATATTTATATTGTCGTCATTTTTCGCTGCCTTTACCTGATCTTGTGTTTTACCAATTCCAGCTCTAATTCCATGAAATTTGTTTGCAGTGATGTCTACCCCTACTCCACTGCCACAAAGAAGAATACCTAGACAATTTTTTTCTTCGCTTACTTTTTTGGCAACTGATGAAGCATAAGTTGTGTAATCATCATCCGGATTTAATTTATCCGGACCTAAATCTTCAAATTCGTAATTCCAACTTTCAAGCCATGTTGCTATTTTATTTTTTAAAGCGAAACCTCTATGGTCTGATCCAAGATATATTTTCATTTTCCAATAATCATTAAACATAAAATAGAACCAGGTATTAAAATTTCCAGGAAACCCAAAACTCGAACCGCAGTTCCACTACTAAACTCAATTCGACTCCAGTTGACACCTTTTATTGAATTTTCGTTCATTTGTAGCCTTCTACCAATTGGAGTAATTCTTTTTTTGGGTCTTCGGCTTTTACAATGCTGCTTGCGATTGCAAAACCTGCAGCGCCTAATTGTAAACCAATTCTCATATCTTCTTCGCTTTTTACTCCTGCTCCAATTATTAGAGGAATGCCAGCATCTTTTGCCAGCGCGACGGCATCTTTTATAACTTCTGGCTTTGCCTGACTAACAGAAGTATCAGTGCTTCCAACCAACTCAGGAGGCTCGTAAGAAATAAAATCTGGAGATATATCGAGGTTCCTTTTTAGTTCTTCCAGATCTGCCGCAAATACTAAAGTTTTTAAACCAACTTCTTTACAGACTTTAACAGTGTTTGTTAATACATTAAAATCTGAAATTTTATTTTCTGAATGATTTAAAAAAGTTCCATATGCACCCGCTTCGCGAACTTCTTTTGGCAGAATACTTCCTGTGTGAGCACCAAAATCAACTGGATCAACTTTTTGAGCCCAAATTTCTAAATTACTTTCAGAAACTATTTCTTTCAAATCAAGAGCTTGAACAACTGGAATGATTTTTATCTGAGATTCTTTACTTACTTCTTCGATTATTTTTGTTAAAGAAAGAGCGTTGTCTCCTGAAGACTCTTCATATGTTTTGTAATTTACAAAAATCATTTCTCTTTAGACTATTCTAGTTATTAGAAAAATAAATGCAACTCCAATAAGGGTCATAAGAATGGTTAAATAAGAAGAATGCTCTCTATGAGCTTCTGGTAAGATATCAGAAGATCCAATATAAAGCAAAAACCCCGCAAAAAAACCTAAATATAAAACAAGAAAACTATCTGGAACTTTAAAAAATAATGTTGAAATTACACCAATAACTGGCGTAATCGCATCTAATAATAATAAATAAAGAGCCTGTTTGTCTTTATTTTTATTGACTAGAACTAAGGTTACAGTGTTTAGTCCATCTGAGAAATCATGAGCAATTACCGCAATTGCAACGAGTACTCCAATTGCAGGGCTTACTTGAAAACCCAAACCAATTCCAACTCCGTCCATAAAAGAATGACCTGATAAAGCAATGGCTGATGCAATACCCACTTGCGGATGGTGATGGGAACCGTATGCGTCTTCTTCTTCGTGATGAATAAGAATTGTTTTTTCGAATACATGGAAAAGCAGAAAACCAAAAACAAGAGCTATCATTGGATAAACTGATTCAACTTTGGTTTTTTCAACTAATTCAAAAATTTCTGGAAAAATATCAAAAGCAACAACTGCCACAAGCACTCCAGCCGTAAACCCCAAGATGAGATGTAGTTTATCTTTGTACTTTAGACCCACAAGCCCACCTATAAGGGTCGAGAAGAAAGTACAGATTGTAAAGAATATTGCCATTTTTTAATTTTAACACAATTTGACTTATGCAACTTGGTTGCATATAATACATGAATGATAAAAACGAAATTACAAAAATTACTTGCGAAATCTAAATCTCCTATTTCTGTTCCAGAGATCTTGGAAGAAATTGATGCAAATAAAACTACAATTTATCGAGAACTTACATCTTTTATAAAAGACGGGCTTATAACAGAAATTGAATTTGGAGATGGAAAAAAAAGATATGAATGGAAAGATCACGGACATCATCATCATTTAATTTGTAAAACTTGCGGCAAGATTGAGGATGTCAAAGTTGACGAGAAGAAATTAATAAAAAGTATTACAAATAAAAATTTTTTAATTGAGAGTCATAGTTTAGAGTTTTTTGGAAAATGCAAAAATTGTATAACGAAATAACTAATTTAGATAACTACTTACCAAGCGAAAAAGTTAATAGACTTTTTAGTACCCTTGTTGAAAATACATTAAAAGAGGAAAAAAATAATTTAAACAAAAAGCAAATTGAAAATTTACAAAAAGTTTGCAGTAGCGCAGAATACGAACTAGAAAAATATTGGTCTCAAAAAAATATTTACAAATTCCCCTATTTTGAAAATTACTTAAAACTTACCAAACTGGAGTGGTTTAGTTTAAAAAGTTGTAGTGTTCACAAGAAACATAAAATACTTTTTGTTGGTGGAGGGCCATTACCAATGACCGCAATAATGCTTGCAAAGATCTACAGGCAAAAAGTTACAATATTGGAAAAAGAAAAAGAGGCAGTTGATCTTTCAAGCAGTTTAATAAAAGAACTTAAATTACAAAATAAAATTAAAGTTATCCAGGTGGATGCATTAGATTTTGAGGGTTATAAAAATTTTAATGCTATTTTTGTGGCAGCACTGGCTGGTATTAATTCAAATATAAAAGATAAAATTTTGGAAAAAATTAAAAAACAAACTTTGAAAAATACTCACATACTTGCAAGATCTTCGTGGGGGGCAAGACGGATTTTGTATAAACCTTTATCTAAACATTCTTTCAAGATATTTAAGCCAGTAATGGAGGTAAAACCTATGAACGACATTGTTAATTCTTTTGTTATTTTTCAAAACATATGACACACAAAATACCAACATATTTAATACACGGATCTTTAGGAAGCGGTAAAACTACCTTCATAAAAGGAATGTTAAAAACAGATGATTTTAAAAATTCAGTTGTTATTGAGAATGAGTTTGCGAATATAAATATAGACGAAGCAAGTTTAAAAGATACATGTGATATTGATATTTACGGAATTGCTGGAGGATGTATTTGTTGTTCATCAGGACGTGAACTTTTCGATGCTTTTGATAAGATAGCAAAATTAGAAAATGTTAAATCTTTGATAATTGAAACAACTGGTGTAGCAAGCTCTGTAAAACTTATTCAACAGTTTATGCTTAATAGCGAATTTGATGATAATTTTTATTTAAGTAGAAATATTCTTGTTATCGACTCTCTTGAAAATTCAATAGATTATTTAAAGAAAAATAAAAAATTAGATATAGAACTCGCTGATATAGTCATATTATCAAAAATTGATTTAGTTGATGCTCAAGTTGTAAGAAAAATGAAGAAATTTATAATATCAATTAATTCAAAAGTAGAAATAAATCCTCAAAAAATTGCGGAGAGAGATGAATCAAAATCAAGCGATAAACTTCTTAAACATCTTGCAGAGCTAACAAAAATATTAAATGAAGATCATACAAAAAATATTGATTATATTGTTGTAAATCCAAATAAAAATATTGAAATTGCAAGTATAAATTTATTTATTAAGCAAATATATGATAAGAAAATAAATTTAAAAAGAGTTAAAGGAACTTTTGAGACGAAAAATAAATTAAATTATGAAATTCAAGCAACACCAAAAAAGATAAATTATGTGAAATTAAAAGCAAAACCAGAAAAAGATTATCTAGTTTTCATTGGCGAAAAATTAGATAAAAATGTTTTTAATGATTTTATAAAAAAATATGAATAACTTAGATTTTGCTAAAAAGACAGTTAAAAGATTAATTTTACAGTACAAAGAATATGAAATATTAAATGAAGAAATTAAAAAATTTGAAAACGAAAAATTTAAATTAATTTTGAAAAAGGATAATAAAAAAATAAAAGAGCTTGATAAAAAAATAAATTTACTGAAACTTGATTTACAACAAATTTCAGATGAAATGACATTTAGCAATCCAATTATTTGGATGATGTATAAAAATGAAGCTTATAAAAATACCTCTAAAGAAATAGAAACAATGCGAGATTTCAGAAAACATTGTGAGCCAGATGGTTATATCTGTACAAACAGATTCAGATTTTTAAATAACTATTTAAATAATGTGCTGGAGGATAAAAATATATTTCCAGATGATATGTTGCTAATTAATTTATATAAACAGAAGATTATCGTGGATCTTTTGGATAATCCAGAATTTATGAAAAAATGGAAGGACAGTGAATATCTAAAAACCAATAATCAAATTAATAAATGGCATACAGCTATTTAAGAATTAATTTTGATTTTTGTTTTGATGACACTCTTTACAATGTTTCCCTTTTTTATGGTCGCAATTTTCCTCATTACAAAAACATTGTCCATCACAGTCGCACATATTTTCGTTAGTTAAAGATTTACCGCAATTAGTACACATAATTATCACCTCCTTTAAGAAATTAATAATATCACATTATTTTCTTTTAACCCACCAGCTTGCAAGGAAAGTACAAATAGGAATTGCTAAAATTAAACCACATGTTCCTGCGATAGTGCGGACGACTTCATCAATTATGATTTCATTGTTTAAAACTACCCAAAGAGGCTGACCGCCAGGATTTAATTCAAAATAAATAAAAATTGCTAAGGCACTTCCTGCATAAGCCAAAACTAAAGTATTAACCAAGGAAACGATATGTTCACGGCCTACTCTACTTCCCTTTTTGACTAGATCGTCAAATGATAAATTTTTATTTGTTTCGTGTAATTCAAAAATAGTTGCTGATTGGGTTGTTGTTATGTCATTTAATGCTCCAAGAGTACCGATAATAATTCCTGAGAGAAGTAGACCTTGTAAGTTAATATTTTGAGTAGCTCCTGCTGTCAGGAGAGAGACTGCCTCATCATCTCCAATTCCTGCAAGATTTGTGAAATTTACAAAAGCAATTGAAAGAATGCTTGCAATAATTAGGGCAATGAAAGTTGAAGTTAATGCAATGGTTGTCTTTTTACTTATACCATGGGCAAGATATGTTGAAACAACTAATATAACAAGAGAGCCAATAATTGTTACGAAAAGCGGATTTGCGCCATGAAGAATTTGCGGAATTATAAATAACAAAATAACTGCAAGGCTTATTATTAAACCTGCAATTGAACCAATTCCAGAAAGACCTGCGACTAATAGAAGCAAAATTACAAAACCAATTATTAAAAACGGAATACTATTTAAGCGATATTTATCAAGAATATTAATACCGTTATCAGTTTTATCTAGAATTAAAATATCCCCTACTTTTGCTAATTGACTATCTGTAAGAAAGGAATCGCCACCGTTTTCTAACTCAATAGTTTTGCCAACATCACTTCCGTCAATTATTTTTAAAGTAAGATCCTGAAATCTTAATTTGGCACCAAAAGAATTGTTTACTCCTTCTTTATCAACAGATATAACCTGAGCTTTTTCAAATTCTTCTTTTGACTGGGCGAATATATTCTGCCTACCGGCGGTTTGAAAAATAACAAGAAATAAAACAAGAAACAAAATTATCTTTTTTATCATTTAGAAAACATGAATGTAAGAAAATGTAACCACACTGGTTCATTTGTATTTAGAACCGCTCCAGTTGAAGCAGAAACACTCGCTGCAATATCTTCTTTTAAACTAACAACATTAAATAAATTTAAATTTTTAACTCCATCAATATTATATTGAAGCTCACCGTTACTTGATTCTTCCAGCGCAATTTGATTATTTTTAATTGAGTCTACAGTACCTGCACGCATTAAAGTAAGACTTGCTTCATAAGGCAAAATACTGACAAGACGATTTCCGGAATTTGTTTGTACAGATAATTCGTTTTGGGAGGGATCGATTGTAATTGGAAAAGAAGTTAAAGCTGTAATATTATTTTCTGTGATTGAAAACTTTCCATTTGAATTTCCAATTTGGATTTCATTAGAATTTGGACGTGACTCTATATCAACTAAAGTTTCGTGCATATTTGTTACATCTACGCCATTTAGCTCAATTTTGCCGTTATTGTTTGCAAGAGAAATTTCATTACTGTTTACATTTTCAGCAATATTTTTGACTTGAATTTGAGATTTGGCGGGAATTTGGAGAGATGTTGAATCTCCTAAAACCTGGTAAACAGTTTTTCCTTGAGGAGTAATTACAACAAACGCTGCAGCGAGAGATAATAGTGTTTTCTTCACAAGTAATTGTAACAGGAATAAGGTGAAACTAGAAACTGCCTTCTAGGACGTGGGTTTCTGGAGTCGCGTCAAAAACCTTTTCAAGAGTTATCCAAACTACTTTATGGTCAGATATATTAACTGGGGAATTATAATTTAATAAATATCCTGCTTTTGTGACTGATAATTTTCCAAGGGAAATATAATTTGTACCGTTTACAAGCCAGGCTTGATAGAAATATCCAGCTGAAGGATCATTTAAATTTGCAACAATTGTATATTTATTTAAGCCGTTTGAGGTATCAAGAGTTGCAAGGCCCATTTGATTACTTCCTGTTACATCATGCAAGTTTGCTGTAGTTGCTCCAGATGGAACTGTAATTCCAAAATTGTTTGGAAGAGTTGGATTAAAAGTTGCAACTGGAGTAGGCAAAGCAGAATTTGTATTTATTAAATTATTTGTTTGGTTTCTTCTAATAAGAAAAACTGCAAAAAGAATAACAATAATAATTACTACGACACCTACAAGGATGTTTCTTGTGGAACTTGTGTTTTGAGGATTCATTTTGTCCGATAGTAACAGACTGAAATTAAGAAGTCAATCGTATTTAATTTTTTTTGTAAAAAAATACTTGATCATTTTATATTCATAAACAAGCCGACCTTCTCTTTTTATTCTTCTTGTTGAATAATAGATTTTTATTGAATCAATTATTTGAAATTTAAAACCCTTTTCAACAATCCTTTTTACATAATCTGTGTCTTCTGCAAAAATTAGATTTTCATTAAACCCGTTGATGCTTTTGTGAGCAATTTTAGTTGACAAAATAATAAAACCATAAACAACTGGATTAAAATTTGCTGTGAGCCTTTGATAAAAATTATAAATAGTACTTAAAAAAGTATCTAAAAAATTATGATCATCTGGGAAACTTGCCACTGTCCCTACTCCATAATCTTTAGTATTAAATTCTTTGACTATTTTTTCTAGAAAATTATTTTCAAAACTAACATCAGCGTCTAAAAATAATAAAATTTCTGCGGAAGCATTTGATGCTCCAAGATTTCTTTGAAATGAAACACCTTTATGAGGAGCTTTAATTATTTTTAAATTAAGTTTATTTTTAAATTTCTCTACAACTTTAATTGTATTATCAGTTGATTTACCGTCAACAACAATTACTTCAAAATTTTTTAAAGATTGGTTAACTAAAATTTGCAAAAGATTACCGATATATTTTTCTTCATTTAAAACCGGAATTATTATGGAGAGATTATTCACAGCAAGAGTCTTTGAAACCACAATTTTTACAGATTGCGTCACGACTACCTGCGACTACTCCAATTGGAGAGCCACAAACAGGACAAGGACGCTTGACAAACTTTTTCTTTTTCATCAGTATTAATTATATGAACAAGATTATAGATAAACAAATGAAGTATTTTTCCAAATATCCTTTTTATAATTCACTGGTTCACGCTGCTGGAGGAATTGCTCTTGGAATAATTATTGCAAGGCCACTTGACGGCGGACATCCATTACAGCTTGCAGCAATATTTTTTGTGATAGCAGTTGTAGGACACTTGATTCCACTTTTCATGAAGAAAGTAAGATAAATGAGTTCGTCGCTTTTAGCGCGTATTTATCAGATCCCCTGCTACAGTTTTCATTACTTCTTGAATGCTTGTCATAAATTGAGCTGGGAAAATGATGGTGGAATTTTTCTCTGTAGAAATTTCTGACATGGTTTGAAGCGTTCTAAGTTGTAATGCAATTGGGTGCTTTGCAATAATATCGCTTGCCTCTCCTAATTTAGTCGCTGCGAGCATTTCTCCTTCTGCTGCAATAATATTTGCTCTTTTGTCTCGCTCTGCTTCGGCTTCACGCGCCATCGCTCTTTGCATATTATCTGGAAGCTGAATATCTTTTATTTCAACTGCTGTTACTTGCACTCCCCAACCTTCAGTGTGTTTGTCGATAACATTTTTAATTTGGTCGTTAATGTCAGCAGTTTTAGATAATAATTGATCTAAGACAAATTGGCCAATTACATTTCTTACTGTAGTTTGGCTTATTTGATTAACTGCTGAGTGTACATTTTCAATTGCAATAACTGCTTTTTGAGGATCAACAATGTGATAATAAGCAACAGCTGCGATGTCTATAGAAACATTATCTTTAGTAATAATTTTTTGGGAAGGAATTTCCATTGTAATGGTACGAAGACTAACCTTAGTTGCAGTTTCAAGAATTGGAACTAAAAAGAATATTCCAGCATCTGCAACTTTTTTAAAACGACCGAGCTGAAAAACAACTGCCCTTTCATATTCCTGATTAACGCGAAGAGAAAGTAAAACTAAAATAATTATTACAGCTAAGATAGCTAATTCCATGAGAACATTATACTACTTTTTAATGGTGATGCTTTTGTTTTTTCAAAGGTCGATTTTGAGACTCATAAATATTTATAATTTGACAGGGAGTTAAATTTGTTTTAATCCCATATTGAGCATTTATGGGATTTTCTTTTCTAATTTCTGGTTTATAGGTATCTTGCATTCTTTCTATCCAAAGACGTTCTTGTTTCATAAATTAATATTTAACTGTTACAGAAATAAATTCAATCCTGTAATTTTTTAAAAACGGAGTGTAAACTGAAGTAGTCTTCTTAAAAACCTATTTCTTCTTTAACAAATAAAATTTTAACTCTGTCTGGATTAAATTCTTTATTTACTATTAATATTTTACTGACGTTACTTTTTATTTCGGGATTTCCATACTGCTCGGCCAACCTCACAGATTCTTTTGGCAGGATATAATCATAAATACGTGCTATTGCATCTTTATCATCTTTAACTATTTTTTGAGTACCTATAACCCAAATAACATGACTTGCGCCGTAAACATAAGCTGACAACTGACTTCCAGTATTGCTTGCAATAAAGACGTGGCCGTCTGAAGTAACGGCATGAACACTTCCAAGACAATATTCCGGAGCTGATCCAAGCTTTTGCATTTTTAAACTATCAGTCTCGCGATTCATTTTATTTAGCTCATTTTTTACGGAATTATATTTACCACTTTCGTTTATTTCCTTGGTAATTCCTGACAAACGAAGAGTTTCTGAAGACATCGTCATTACTTCCGAGTTTTCAGGAATTAATTTAAAAAGTTTTTTCTTTGCTTCATCAGTATTCTCGAAGACGAAACTTTCAATGCCGTTTACTTTTAAGTTTTTAACTGTTTTATCTAACAAAGCGTCTGGAGCTAATTTATTAAAGTTTGTCATTGCATTATTATACACTATAAAATCGAAAATTTGACTTAAGCCTTTTTTCAGGTGTTATAATTTATCCTAATACGGATGAACAATAATAATTTAATTTTAGTCGCTTCTGCTGTTGTAATACTTGCTATAGGAATTTTTATTTTTGGTAAAAAGAATGCTACAAACAACAACTTAACAACAAACACAACTGCTTCTTCGACATATAATGTAACTTCTGGAAATAGTAATGACGATTTACAAACTGATATGGATACGATTAATCAAAGTTTTACAAACTCAAGTAATTCAGTGAATAGTGCAAATGCAGCAGCAAACGATACACCAATTCCACAACCAAATTATTAAATGAAGAAAACTTTTTTTATTACTTTAATTTCGGGATTATTAATACTTAGTCCAACAGTTGTATTAGCACAAACTCCAACAGCTACAAACAATAGAATTACCATAGTTAAACAAAAAGCTGATGCAGAAATTGAAAGAAGACTTACATCGCTAACAAATGCAATTAGTTTGGTAAATGGGTTTAAGAAACTAAACGATTCACAGAAAACGAATTTTGTAACTTCAATTAATACACAAATAAGTGATTTAAATAATTTAAAAACTAAGATTGATGCAGATACTGATATGCAAACTCTTCGAGCTGACCAGAAATCTATCTTTGATGAATATAGAATCTATATGCTTTATTTACCACAGACACGAATTCTCTCTGCAGCAGAACGCGAGAGCGAAACAATTGATTTAATGAACCAGGTGTCAACAAAAATTGCCGGGCGTATAAACGGAAATGCAAATTTACAAAATACATTAAACGATGCAAATACAAAATTAACTGATGCAACAACGCAGGAAACGAATGCGACAAACTTGGTAATTAATTTGGCGCCAGATCAGGGAAATACAGCAACATCTGCAAGTAATACTGCAGCACTTAAAAGTGCAAGAGCAGATTTGCAAACAGCGCTTAAAGATTTGCAAACTGCAAAAACTGATTTTCAGACAATTATTAATCAATTAAAAACACAAGGCACATCCTCTCCTACTGCAACTCCTTGATATAAGCAAAGCTTGTATCTGATAAAATAACTTCAAGTGAAAAAATATTTCTGGATTTTAGTTGGCGTAATTTTATTGTTTGGTTTTATAACTAGAATTTTTATAATACAAAATAATAATTTATATTTTACAGCTGATGAAGGAAGAGATGCAGTTTATGTAAGAGAGATTCTAAACTCTCATGCGCTTTTTACAAAAGGTCCTCAATCTTCAGTTGCTGGACTTTATACAGGCCCGCTTTGGTATTACTTTATTTCGATTGGTTATGTCATCTTAAAAGGCAGTCCTTATGGAAGTGTTTTAATGTTGATAATTCTAAATTTGGGAATTTGTTTAGCTTTAATTTATGAAATACAAAAAGAAATAAACAAAAAAATTGCTTTGATAACTCTCTTTGGATTAATGATTTTCTGGCCATTTTTTAATACAAGCCTTTATGGATTTAATCCATTTCCGCTTGTAGTTTTATCGATAATATTAATTTTATTTTTGGTGAAAGAAAAATATCGACTTGCATTAATTCCAATACTTTTAGCATTTAATACAGAACTTGCTGGAGCAGTTGTTTTTCTTTTATTTTATATTTTGGTTGGATTTTATTTAGTACTTTATAAAAAAATTTCTCGGCGAAATTTTCTTGTGTTTGCATTTATAATTCCTGCAATTGGATTAATTAAAATAATTACAGATTATATTAGAGCTGGGAAAAATCCTTCGACAGGCTCAGGACTAAAGGTTTTTCTTGGAACAAATTTTAAACAAATATTTGTGGAGTTTGTAAAAATAATTGGATCTGTAACTATTCCACAAAATTATATTTTGGGATTAATTCTCACAATTGCTATTGTAATTGTGTATTTAAAGCGAAAGCACAAAAAAGAATTTACAAAACGTTTTGTGTATTTAACTTTATTTTTGATTTTTGTAAGTTATTTATTTTTTGGAAGTAATCACGGATGGAGAGAATGGCATACTGTATACTTACCTGTGATCACATTAGTCGCTACGCTCCTAATGTGTTATGAACTGAAAAACAAAACAGGAAAATTGTTTATTTTTGGAATTTTGTTTTTAAATATTGTTAACTTTTCTCAAAATTATATTAATTACCTAAAGCCATCGAACGACAGAAGCTTACTTTATAATCAAGAAAAAGCGATTGACTGGATTTATAGACATAATGAAAATAATGGTTTTGATTTATACACATATACTGATTCTTTTTATGATTATGGTTATCAATATTTGATTTCCTGGTACGGCTTACCAAAATATGGATTTTATCCCTGCGAATATTCAAATTTTCCTTTAAGTCATAAATATTTATATATTCCAGTAGCTGAAAAATACAATTCCCCTACTTTGGGTTGTGATAAATTTAGATTTTTAATAGTTGACTCAAAAACAAATGGGAATGAAAACAAAAATTGGATTAATGATTTTAGAGAACAAACAATCTTGGTTGATGAAACAAAAGTTGGAAACATTGAAATTGAAAAACGTAAGGTACCAGATAAAATAAGATAAAAAAAACAGAAAAACTTTATATTGTAATGATTACATTATAGAATAAAAACATATGATATTCGGAAGTAAGGATAAACCAAGGTCAGGAATATTAAATGGGATATTATCAGGATTTATTTTAGGAATTGTACTTGAAGGGTTTTTAATTATAAACAACAGAACTGCAATATTATCACTTCTTTCTGTAGAAAATGCTCCGGAGCCGATACAAAATATTATAAACAGAAGCAAACAAGAGGTGATAAATGTAATGAAAATACCTGCCGATTGCTTAAAATAGTTTTATGTTTAAGCTTATTTTTTTGCCTTTTAAATTACTTTTTCGTGCTATTCGCTTTTTATTAAAAATACTTACAAGAACATTACAGATAGTATTTAAAATAATCAGATTTGGCTTGAAAAGGTTGATACTGCTTTTTGGATTAAGCGATGACCTTGTGGCAATTGTTTTTGCTCCTTTTATTAAATTGAAAAAACTTCTAGAAATTAAGAGGGTGAATTAATTTTTTGCCTACTTTTTTTGGTTTTTCTTTATTGACCGGAGCAATTGCATGTTTATGAATTAAATCTTCAAGACGATTTTTTAATTTAATCGGTTCTGCAACAAACATTAATGTAATCTCATCTCCACTGCTGCCTGCAGTATCGATGCGCAGAGTTCCATAACCCAAAACAAATCTTTCCAGAAAACCTTGATCAACGGTAATATGGGTTATTTTATCAAAAAGAATGGATGCTAAGTTGATACGAAAAAAACCTTCTTTAACAATAACACGACGGGTTGTTAGTAAATATTTGTGAGAATTGTTAATAATAACTGTAATTATTAATGCGGGAATAAATGAAAAGATGAGCCCAATTAAAAGACCTTCCCAGAGCTTAATACTTGTCAAATAAGAAGAAAGAGCACCAAGAATTATAAAAACAAATCCAGGAAAAAAAACTTTAGTCAAAAAAATCTCACGAAGATGGATGGTACTATAACCTGTAACCAACTTTAATTTTTCGTCGTCGGAAAGGTATTGTTCATAATTCATAAGCAGCGAAGTGTCATAATCTTTTAAACTGGTTGAACATCCAGAGAATTATAATACCGACAATAATAAAGGTTAGTGAAAAATATGCAGGCACTTTATCTAGAAGCGTCCACGCACTGTGCCAAACAAGAATAGCTGCTGTAGCAACAAGAACAGCGAAAATAAGTTTGTGTTTTTTTGCACTTTTTATTGCAAATTTTTGGATGAAGTTTACCTCCTGTACTTCTAGTTCTTTTGTTTTTTTATCGTAAGCAATATCTTTTTTAATTAATTTTTTTAATTCTTCGTTTTCTTTTTTAATTTCTTTTTCTTCTTTTAGAATTTTGTCTTCTTCATTTTGAAGTTTGATTACTTTGCTAATATCTTTTGACATAATTTATTATATCTGAATTTTACTAAAGAGGTAACTTCCAATTCCCAAAAGAATTGCTGATAAAACACTTAAAACTAATAAATCTAGACCAACTCCATAACCTCCAGTCCCTGCAAGAGTTGCACGAAGACCGTCAACTCCGTAAGCAAGAGGATCTATTTTAGTGATAATTTCAATTGGCCCAGTTAAACCGTTTAAGGGGAAAAGTGCTCCTGATAAAAAGAAAATTGGCTGGACAATAAAATTCATAATTAATTGAAAACCCTGCATATCATTTAACATACTCCCTATTGCAGTCCCTAATCCTGTAAATAAAAGTGCAATTAAAAGCATAAACAAAACTGACAAAGGGACATCAAGAAGATTTGGACGAAAACCTATTAGAACTGTTAAGACTAAGACAACAATGCCTTGAATAATTGCAACAGTTGCTCCCCCGAGAGTTCGACCTAACATAATTTCAAATCTAGAAACTGGAGCCACCATTGTTTCTTTAAGGAATCCGAACTGGCGATCCCAAATAATTTCTACGCCATTAAAAATACCAGTAAATAAAATACTCATGGCGATAACGCCTGGGGCTAAAATATTAATATAATTTCCTCCACCTGCTTTGGCATAAATTGGGCCAAACCCCAAGCCTAAAGCTACCAGAAACAAAAGAGGTTGCCCAAGAGAACCAATGATACGTGAGCGATTTCTAAAATATCTCTTTAATGATCTTAACCACAGAATATAAATTGCGTTCATCGTCGTCCTCCCCACATTCTCCCCATTTGGCGCATATGATCTGCCGCACCAAATTTTTCTTCACGAATTGAATTTCCAGTTAATTTTAGAAATGCATCTTCTAAGGATTTTGTTTTAGTTTTCTTTTTCAAATCATCAGCTCCCCCAATTGCAATAATTTTTCCGTGATCAATAATTGCTATTCTTTGGGCGTTTTTTTCTGCTTCTTCCATGTAATGAGTGGTAAAGAAAACTGTTAACTTGTCACTTTTATTTAGTTTACCGACGTAATTCCACATACTATTTCTTGTTTGAGGATCAAGACCGAGAGTTGGCTCGTCTAAAAACAAAATTTCCGGGTGATGCAAAAGTCCGCGAGCAATTTCCAATCTTCTTCTCATTCCCCCGGAGAAAGTTTTGACCAAATCATTTTTGCGGTCCCACAATTCAACAAAGCTTAAAAGATCTTTGATTTTATTTTCCAAACCATTTTTTGAAACTCCATACAGCACTGCATGAAATTGCATATTTTCGAAAGCAGTCAGTTCATCGTCAAGAGAAGGATCCTGAAAAACGATTCCAAAAGATTTGCGAACTTTATCCTGATCTTTCGTAACGTCCATTCCGTTTAACTTTAAAACACCAGAAGTTGGATTAAGAAGAGTTGTAAGCATTTTAATAGTTGTTGATTTACCTGCACCGTTTGGACCCAGGAAAGCAAAGATTTCTCCTTTTTTTACATCAAAAGAAATATCATCAACTGCTGTAAATTTATCAAACTTTTTAACAAGATTTTTTACTTCTATTGCATTATCTGACATGTGATTAGTTTAGCACCTAAAGCAATTTAGTCAATTGGCAAAGTTTGGTGTATTATGAAATATGAGTGTTGAAGTTGTTACTGCAGTTATAGACGCTTCTATTAAACAATTACATTCTACTGACGGAATTATAAGTAATAACGATGCATATTATTGCCAAAACAATAATTGTCCTTTGTTTAGAAAAACAATTATAAGTAGAGAACCAGTTTGTGGTTTGTATAATATAATGCGCGAAAGAACACTGGGGTTATCTTCCGTAGAAGATGCCAATAAAGTAAATAATAATGTCATCGAAGAAAATTGCCATTCTATACCCCAAGGTTGTCCATTAAGATTTACAGATATTTTACAATGACTGGGCGAACTCATGACCTTGCAGCTTTTACAACATTAACTTACATTATTGCAACACAACCGTTAATACAAATGAGTTTGGCGACGGCTTTTACCGCAATTGCAGCAAATATGATTGGAGGAATTGCACCTGATATTGACCAGCCAACTGGAAAAATATGGCACAAAATACCTGCTGGAGGAATTTTCGGCAAAATTGCACATCAATTTACCGGAAGCCACCGCTCTATTTCCCACTCACTTCTGGGAATGGCAATTTTTGGATTTTTATCTTCTAAATTGCTTAATTATATTCATACATTTTTACTTGTAGATATAAAAATAGTCTGGATTGCTTTTATGCTTGGAGTAATTTCACATCTTGTTATGGATACATTTACAAAGGAAGGCGTACCCTGGCTTTTTCCAATTCCAATAAGATTTGGAATCCCACCGATAAAAGCCTGGAGGGTAACAACCGGAAGTATTGTAGAGCGAGGATTTGTATTTCCACTACTTCTTGTAACTAATGGATATTTAATTTATCACCATTATGAAAAGTTTTTGGATTTTATAAGACATTATATAACTAAATAATTAGATTCTTCTTTGAAAATATTTGCAATTTGCGCAAGAATTTTTGAGATCGTTTATGGTTTTTTCGTCTGTATCTTTACCAAATCCATGTAAAATTGCAGCTTCTGTAAAACTTCCATTTGTTTCCATAAATTCCATGTTTTTGTATTTACCGCTTTTAACTATTTCTGAATGTTCGCATCCGTAATTTTCGTTATAACCTTCTTCAGCGAGAGCATAGCCTGCTTCATCGTTCGCAAACAAACCAAAAGAACAGGAATTTCTACATTCTCGCCATATTTCTACAGGATTTTCTGTCATGTTAAAAGTTATCTACAAATTTTATTTTGTCTAGGTACAATAATTTCTTAGCTTTTAATACTTCTTGCATTTCTTCAAAAGTTGCAAAGGTATTTTTAAGTTTTCTATATTCTTTTTCAGTCATCCAAATATTTTCTCCTTCCTCAATTTTTTCTTTTAGTAAACCTTTCGTGTTTATAACTTCGAATACCCAGAAATATTTATCTTCTAAAAGTTTTCCGTCCTTGTGAAAATTATGATAATGAACAATTGCTTTTAATTTAAATGTCCCCTTTAAACCTGTTTCTTCAAAGAATTCTCTTTTTGCAGTATCAATTGGCATTTCTCCCCATCTTATTTTCCCACTCTGAGATCCGTAAAAACCGTAAAACGGTTCTTTTAGACGTTTATGAATTAGATATTCTTTTTGATTGTTTTTTATTCGTATGGCATGAATTGCGATTCCTAATTTACCTTGGCGTTCCAATTTTAAAGAATCTGTATCCATCCGATTTGCAAATTCTTTTCCAGAATCTGTCAGGCTGTAGTAAATTCCATTTTTAGCAACCAGGCCTTCTTTAATTAATTGCTTAAGGTGGAATGTAAAATGATCATTTGTAATATCAACTTTATTCAAATCTCTGAATCTTGCTTTTGGATTGAATAAAAGTGTTCGCAGTATCGCTCCTTGAAATTCGTGAATTTTTAATTCCATTTGAAAGTATTATTAAATATTAAAAGCGCAAAATCTAGTAAAGCCGACTTTACTTCAGAAGAGGGTCGATGGCTGATTTGAAGTCGTCAAAACTTGGGACTCCGCTTAAGGCAATTCCGTTTACATAAAAGGTTGGGGTTGCATTAATTCCAATTGCATTTCCGTCATTCGTATCTGTCGAGATTACATTTGCATATTTATTTCCCTGGACATCGGACTTAAATTGATCTGTATTTAAACCTAAATCTTTTGCATATCCAACAAAAGTATTAAAGGGATTATCTAAATCAGCCCAATCATTTTGAGTGTCATATAATTTGTCGTGCATTTCCCAGAATTTTCCTTGTGCATTTGCAGCTTCTGCTGCTTCTGCAGCCATAGGTGCATTTTTGTGTTGAGGAAGAGGAAAATTTCTAAAGACAAAGTTTATTTGACTGCCATATGTTGATAAAACCTGTTTTGTGATTGGATAAGCTGCGCCACAAGCCGGACATTCGTAATCTCCAAATTCCACAACTGTAACTTTTGCGCCTGGATTTGTTTGATGACTGTCTGACTTTACTAGAAAGCTTGAATCGACCGGAGTGGGTTTTGCTGTCCCGCCTTTTGACAACAGAATAACTCCTCCTATTAAAATAAGAAGCGTAACTGCTGCAGTAATGATTAAACCTTTAGCTTCCCCCATTTCAAATATAATATCATGCAAATATCAATAATTAAAAATCCACATAAAGATAAAAACGGAATAGTTATAAAACCAAAATATTCTATAAATTTTGTGGTACAAGAAACGCCTGCAATACAGGGAGCAGCACTTTCCGGGATAATGTTGAAATATAAAAGATTGTGAAATACAGCAATTGCCGTCCCGATTAAAGAAAGAGGCAAAACATAATACGGCAAATTCTTATCTTTTTTATAGATGCCAATTGCAATCAAAGCAACTAAAGGGTACATACAAATTCGCTGATACCAACATAAAATACAGGGAGGAAATTTTCTTATTTCACTAAAATATAAACTGCCAGCCATAGCAACGATTGCCTGAATCCAGGAGATATAAAATAAATATTTTTTATCAAATTTCTTAAGCATCTAACTTATTTTAGCAAACTGATAGTTTAAAAACACCTGAATCTTAAAGCAAGTTTTCAGTTGACTACCCTGTATAATGATAGGATGCAGAATAATTATCAAGTTTTTAATCCATTCAAACAGGAACAACAAGTACAATTTCAACCTCCGCAAAAAGAAAAGTTTATTAATAAACTTAAAAATAAGCTTAGTAATTCAAACAAAACAGTAATCGCATTTGGAATAGTAATTATTTTTTCAGGAGTTATGGTTGGAATGGGGCTAAGAATTAGAGCAATGAACGCCAATTCGACAAACACGACAACCGGGCAAGTTGAAGGAGACCTGACCCAGGCAACACCTATAGATACTATATCTCCAACTGATACACCATACCCTACCGCCGATCCTAATCAAATTGCTGAAACTCCAGTTCCCGCAACCGATGAAACATCTGAAGGATATATTCCAACCAATCCTCCTGTAGCAACTGTTTCACCAACAGACACTCCGTCTCCAACACCGACTCCAAGCCCAACTCCAGTTCCTGATAATTATAATGCAAGCATAACTAATGTAACAATTGGAACCCCGGCAACGATAACAGTAAATGTTACAAAAAATAATAATAATGATTGCGGGGAAAGCGTTTCTTTGGTTTCGGATCCAACCGGCGTAAATTTTACATCAAATAACGATTGCTCTAACGGAAATACTACTTTTAGTGCAACTGCTGCAAGCGGAACATATCATGTTACACCTCAAGTTTATGGAGCTCCCTACGGAAGCGGAACTGACATTACTTTTTAATGATCGATTTAAAAAAATTAAAGCAAGAACAATTAGGTTTACAAAAACAAATAAAACTAAATAAACTGCCGAAAATAAATTTAATTGCAGGATGCGATAGTTCATTAATCGGAAGCTATAGAAATTATACTCAAATTTTTAGTGTGTTTGTTGTTTTTACATATCCAGAACTTCAGGAAATTGAAGTACAAACTAATATTTCGCCGCTTACTTTTCCTTATATTCCAGGATTTTTATCATTTCGAGAAATTCCAAATTTATTAAAGGTTTATAAAAAAATTGAAAATAAGCCTGATTTAATAATGGTTGACGGATCAGGACTAATTCATCCAAGACACATGGGAATTGCTAAGAAAAAACTTTATGGAAATATTGTTAGTGACAAGATAATTGACCCTAAAACAAATGAACAATTGGGTTTTAGCGTAAAAACAAAAGCAAGAGCTAATCCAATTTTTGTTAGTCCTGGGACGTTTTGTGATTTGGAAAGCAGTTTATCAATAACTCTTTCTTGCCTTAAAGGTTATAAATTACCAGAACCAACGAGAATTGCTGATTTGTATTCTAAAAAACTAAAGAATGTGCAAAAATAATGTATGGATACATTATTTAATAATTTAAGCTGGATGGTTTGGAATGTGGTGTTAGCAGTTTTACCAGTTGTTTTTATAATTTTATTTACAAAATCAAAAATAAATTTAGAAAAAATTATCTTTTTTGTCTTCTGGTTTTTATTTCTACCAAACAGTATTTATTTAATAACAGATATTCAATATTTGCCAGGACAAATAAATGGAGAATTTTATCGTGATTTGCTGCTTATTTTTGAATATTTGATTTTAGTATCACTTGGAATAGTCACCTATTTTTATGCATTGGATCCGTTTATT
The DNA here is from genome assembly GCA_035549555.1 of Patescibacteria group bacterium. Classification (NCBI taxonomy): domain Bacteria; species Patescibacteria group bacterium. The sequence continues at coordinate 724,250 of DASZQR010000010.1, read as the reverse complement.
AAATTTTTAAAGAAAAGATATAAGAAACATAATTTAAATTATTTTATTTTTGTTTTTAATTTTTTAATTTCTTTTGGAGTGGTACTTGGAAAAATACAGCGAGCTGAAAGCTGGGATGTTTTTATTCATCCTTTACAAATTCTTAGCAACGTAAATGCATTAATTATTAAACAAAATGAGTTAGTTTTTGTAATTTTTTTTGGAATAATTATAAATGTTATTTATTTTGTCAGGACGAGTATAATTGATCAGTTTGTCAGCTGAACAAAAAAATTCGGGAGTATCAAGAAGAGAGATTTTAAAAGCAGGAGGGTTGTTTTTGAGCGTGTTTACTCTTCAGAAAATTGCTGAAGTTGGTAGTGAATTTTACAAACAAGCTGTTATCGAGAATAGATCTGCAAGATTGCCAACTACTTTTTATACACCTCAAGATGGTTCTATTGCACTAGGCTTTTCGCCACAAACTAATTTTACAAGTGAAGGTTTGAGAGTTGCTACTGCTCTAAAAACCTCTCCTCAGTGTTTTAACTTTTTTATTGATGAGCGCTATATGCCTTTTATTTACGATCAAATTAAATTAGCAACTGATCATGGGATAATTCCCGTTCTTGCTTTGGGATACCAATTTGGTTTAACAACTAATTTTGAGGAGTTTAGTAAATTTTTGGGAGGGATTACTAAAAAAATGGATAGTTTTGGTAAACCATATTTTTTGAGACCATTTTGGGAACCTTTTACTCCCTGGACGAAAGATGCTTTTGGAGATATGAGTTATAGAGATTTTGATAGCGGTTGGAGAAAAATGTATAAACAGGTCGTAAATTCGAGTAATCTGGCGAAAGTGATTTATTGTGTAAATTCGAGTATTTATACTGATCCTTTCAATAGTGAGCCATTTACTAAAGGCTTTCCTGGAGAAAATTTTATGCATGTCTTTGCTGTTGATACTTATAATAAATATTCTCCAAGCAGTATAGATTTGGAACATTATATCGATCCTGATTATTCTTACAAAATTTCTTTGGGCCCAGATATTCTACATATGCATAAATTAGCACCCAATACTCCAATTGCTGTTACAGAATTTAATTCTTATAACAATGGCAATAAAGTTAATTTTTTATCTGGAGGAGCTAATTACCTAACTGAGCTTGATGTGCGATTAATTTCAAGTTTTGATTGGGATAAAAATGGTTTTGGAGAAGCATTCTGGAATATATTGCATTATCCGCAATTAATTGCTGCATATATTCAAGAGTTTGAAAGAAGTTGTTATATTACTAATGATGTTGATTTACGGAGTAAGCCAGAATTGGTAATGGATAAAATCCTCTCTAAACCAACTCACTTTTTCCACTGAGATTCTTCAAGGTCGACTTTATTTCCTTTAAACTCTACGCCTTCTTTAATGAGCATTTTTCTTTTGCCTTCTACTCCACCGACACCTGAGTAACCCGTTAAACTTCCGTCTGCGGCGACAACTCTATGACAAGGAACAATCGGAGCATTGGGATTATTTTTCATTGCTAATCCAACAGCGCGAGAAGCGAGCGGACTTCCGGCAAGTTTTGCAACTTGACCATAAGTTGCCACTTTGCCTTTTGGAATTTTACTAACTATTTTGTAAACTTTATCAGTAAAGCCCATGCGCAAAAACTATGATACCACAATTGATGTTTTGAGATTAATTTCAATTTTTGCAGTTGTCCTTATTCACACGACAACACGAGAACTGGAAGTAACTCATTATGATTTAATTAATAATCAAATTAGTTTATTTTTAAATCAGGCTGCAAGATTTGCAGTACCTTTATTTTTTTTGATATCAGGATTTGTTTTGGAATTATCATATCGAGAAAATGAAAATTATTTTAATTATTTAAAAAGAAGGTTATCGAAAATATTATTGCCATATCTGATTTGGAGTTTAATATATTATTTTTTTATCTACACAAATCATAGTGAAGATTTGATACATGCATTAATTGATGGGAGCTCTTCTTATCAACTTTATTTTATCCCTTCTTTATTTATTTTTTATTTAATTTTTCCAATATTGCATAAAATTAAATTAAAAAAATATATCTTGATTGTTTTATTTGTAATACAAATTTTAATTTTAAATTATGTTTATAAATATTTTACTTTTCCTCTACCTTATCCAATTGCTGTAGCAGTTTTTAATTTTTTTGTTTTTATACTGGGAATTTATTTAGTGAGAAATATTAATGATTTTAAAAAAATACTTAATAAAATATGGGTTTTACTAATTCCTGTAACAATTTATTTAGCTTATTTTATTTTCAAAGAAGGATTTAACAGATATTATCAAACATGGAATGTTGCAGCATTTTACATACAATTTCGACCTTCTATTTTAATTTATACAATTTTTGTTTTTGGAATTTTGTATTTTATTTTTAGCAAAATTAAAATTAATTTTTTGTCAGAACTTTCTAGACTCTCTTTCTTTGTTTTCTTTATTCACGTAATTATTTTAGAAAATGTTTGGAAATATTTATCGCCGAAAAATGATTTGGTATTTTTTGGAATAGTTTCTATAATTTCTTTTTCTGTTGCTTATTTAATCCATCGCTTTTTGCCAATCGCCAGCAAATGTCTGGGATAAAGTTTCTATAATATCGGACTGATTTAAAATAATTCCCAATTCTCTATTTTCATCAATGCTTTGAGTTGAAAAATTAATAGAGCCAACATAAGCTTTTTGATTATCTATTAAAATTAATTTGCCGTGAATATATGGCGAAGATAATGTTTTAATATTTACTTTAGAGTTTTTTAATTCATCAAAAGCTTTTTTATTTGAACTAACTTGTTTAAGAGTTGGTGTTAACAAATTAACTATTTCGCCCTGAGATTTTTGCGATAATAAACTTAATATTGATGGATCATCAATGTCTTCTACTTCTATATCAATTTCTTTATTTGCACTTTCAATTAATGAAGTTAATAACGGACGAGACGTGTTTGGACTAATTACTAAATCAGTTTGAGATGGATTAAAAGTTGTTCTATTCCAATCGTTTGAAAAAATATTTTTAACTTCGTTTACATCATTTTGATTAGTATCCTCGATATCGTATTCTCTGTTTTTGGTAAAACTACTAGTTGTTAAATTTTGACTTAAAATAAATAATTCTTTGTCATCTATAATTAGAGACTTTTCGTGAGTTAATGCAAAACTAGAGCTTGTCCATTCAAATTTTATGTTATGAGATTCTAAATCAGTTTTGGTTTTAGGATTTAAACCGCTGCCGCCAAAAGGATGCTCTTCAAGCAAAACTTGCACATCAACACCGCGAGATTTGGCATTTTCAATAGATGTAATTGTGTCTTTGTCTGATAACAAATAATCTTCTACTAGAATATCTTTTGAAGCACTATTGATTGCGTCAATTAAGAATTTATTTCCAGAATCCGGCTCGATAAAAAGCTGCAAATTATTTTCGGCTGGACTAACTTTTACAGAAACTGGTTTTGATTTGGTGTAAAAAAGAAGATACCAGGCAGTTACAAAAAGGATTAAGATAATTATGGTTAGAAACTTTTTCATATACAGATTATGTCACAAAAAACACTGGTTTATATTGGAGCATTTATTGGAGGGACAATTGGAAGTTTGATTCCAAATCTTTGGGGTGCAGGATTTTTATCTTTTTCATCTGTGATACTTGGAGGGATTGGAGGGTTGATTGGAATTTTTATTGTTTTAAAATTTCTTTAAAACTTTGGGTAATTTGGAAACCAATCGCCTTTTATATTTTCTTCTTTTATTCCTATTTCTTTTAACATTTTTATTAAATCTTCAACCATTAGTTCAGGACCGGAAACATAGATTATTTTGTTTTGAAAGCTTACAATTTGTTTGATTTTATTTTCATCAATATGTTCTGGTGAAAATATGTAAGTAATTTTAAAATTGGGATTTCTCTTTGAGATTTCTTCTAATTCCTTTTTGAAAACAATATTTTGATCGTGATTTGCATAAAGCAAATCTACATTTATTGGTAATTTGTCGTGATCTAATTGTTTGATTATGCTTCTAAATGGAGTAATTCCAATCCCGCCTGCAAGAAAAATATATTTCTTATTTGGATCAGTAACAATAAAATCACCTTCGAGATAGGAATTTTCAATGCTCTTGCCGATTTCTAAACTGAATAATTTATTTTTAAAAGAACTTGATCTTTCTTTATTAAATCTGGTTGTAATATGGATTTCTTTTTCAAAAGGAGCGGACGAAATCGTAAACCAACGGTCAGATCCCCTGTCGTCAGTTGGTTCATGGTGTAAAACCCAGTGGAGATATTGGCCTGCAATCCATTTTATTTTTTCTTGTGGCTCAAAAATAAAAGTGGTTACGTCTAGGATTTCTTGGCGTTTGGAAACTAATTTAAGCTTCATAATTTATTTTATCGTAATTCGTATTCACTAAGAAGTTTTTTATTTCCTTCGATTTGATAATTGAGAAGTTCTGAATATAATCCTTTTTTCTTTGCTAATTCCTTCGGTTTACCTTCATCAACGATCGTTCCAGCATCAAGAACTACAATTCGATCAACATTTTGAATGGTTGAAAATCTGTGAGCAATAATAATTACTAATCTATTTTTAAATAATTTTTCTAATGCATCCTGGACTAAACTTTCAGAGCGAGAATCAAGAGAAGAAGTTGCTTCATCTAAAATTAAAATTGGTTTATCATGAAGAATTGCCCGCGCTATTTGAATTCTTTGTTTTTGGCCGCCAGAGAGCTTTACTCCCCGCTCTCCAATTTTGGCATCAAGGCCGTCTTTAAATTTCATAACAAATTCATAAGCATTTGCGTCTTTTAGGGCTTTTATAATTTCTTTATCAGTTGCATGTTCTGCGCCATATGCAACATTTTCTCTTATTGTTGATGAAAACAATTCATTATCTTGAAAAACTAAGGCCATGTGTTCGCGAACCCAAGCATGGCTAACTTCTTTGTAGTTTTTATTACCAATGGTTATTTCACCTGAAGTTGGATCATAAAGGTCTAATATTAGATTAACTAAAGTGGTTTTACCCGCACCGCTATGACCAACAAAAGCAACTTTTTCTGGATTATTTAAATGCAAATTAATATTATTTAAAACTTTCCCTCCTTCAGAATATGCAAAATCAACATTTGATAAATTAATTTCAGGTTTACTTAAAAGTTTTGGTAATTTTTTATCCTGGAACTTTTCTGTACCCTCCAAATCTAAAACTGCGAAAAATTCTTTAGAATCTGCCTCAGCTCTTTGTACTTGCTCTAAAATAAAACTCATTCCAAAAAGTGGCCATCTTAATTGATTTAAGATTTGAATAATTAAAACCATTTCTCCGAGAGTTAAGCTGCGATTAAAAGTTTTAGTAAAAATAATATAAAGGATAAAAACAAAAGCGATTTCTAGGCCAAATTCACGGAAGAAATTTAAGACATGATATTGAGTAGACTGCTTGTCATATAAATCATTAAGGGTCTGATATTCATCCCTTACATAATCCCATTCTCTTTTTTGTGTGTTATATGTTTTTACTAATTTAATATTTCCGATAACTTCACCAATGCGGCCGCGAGAAGCGTCTTCATGAATATTTTTCTTTGCTTGCATCTCTCCCCATTTTTTGGTTGAGTAACTGGAAATTAAAATATAAACTGGAAAAACAGCAATTGCTAAAAGAGCAATTAATTTGTCAAAATATGCAAGAACTATAATTCCAAAAATTGCCTGCAAAATTCCTGGCAAAATAAAATTGCTGGCATTTCCAATAAAATCACGGATAGAAATAATTCCTCTATTTAATTCGTTGACAATTTTTCCAGACAATTCACTATCAAAATAAACTTGAGGAAGAGTAAAGATTTTTTTGTAGAAAACCTCTGTAAGATACTTTCCAAGACGACTTGCAATATGATCCCCCAATCTTTGATTGACTACATTAATAATTACCAAGCCGACATTAACTGCAAAAATTAAGGCGAAAAGAAGAGTTAATTCCTGATAATTGCCTTTTCCAGTTGTTATTTGAGTAGTTAAATCGTTTACGACATACATCAAAATAATTGGAGTTGCCTGCTGCAAAACAGATTGAACAACAATTAATAGACAGTCAACAATAATCCATTTATGCTGAGGTTTACTTAATTTTATGATTTTTAAAATATTTTGCATTTGAATCAGCTTCAATTATATCAGTTGACAAGGACTTTTACTTGTTGGAATATGAACTATGACTACTGAGAGCCAAGAACAAACAAAAAGAAATCCATTAGATATCATGCTTGAGATACAAAGAGAGGTTTATCCTCTACCTCAACCACCTGAAAATGCCCCCTGGTTAAATAAATTAAGTGAAGAATTAACTGATACTGATAAAAAGGCCAGGTGGAATTTTGTAATGGAAGTTCAGACGGCAATTGCCAATACTCCAATGTGGATACCCAGTGATCATCCTAGATATTATGAATATGAATCTGCAAGAAGAGATTATGAAAGCTGGTTTAGATTATCTCCAAAAGATTTATTAATAGAATTTAATATTTAATTACATTCCTTTTGGTTGAAGCAAGCTCATTTTATTTAGATCTTCGACTGCAATTACAAAAGAAGTTATTGGATTTTTACTCATAAAGAGATTTTAACATATTATTTTTGAATCTGTTATAATAGCCTTATGGCATTTGACGGAGACAGAAAAAGATCTTCATTTGGAGATCGTAATCGCGGGCGAGGAGGCTTCTCTAGAGGCAGATCTTTTGGCAATGATCGAGGACCTCGAGAGATGTTCAAAGCAACATGCGATAACTGTGGAAAAGAATGCGAAGTTCCATTTAAACCAACTGAAGGTAAACCAGTGTACTGCAGTGATTGTTTTGAAAAAATGGGAGGACGCAATTCAGACCGAGGAAATCGAAGAAATGACAGGCCAAGTTTTAGATCTGCTCCAACACAAGACTTTGGTGAATTAAATGCAAAATTAGATAAAATAATCTCGCTTCTTGAAACTAAATAAATTTATTTAACCTTCCCAAGGAGAAATTAGCTGAAAATAATTTCCATCTGGATCTGCAAGAGTTGCAATCCAATAATTATTATCTTCTCCCATTGAATATGGTTCTTTGATAATTTTTACGCCTTCAATTTCTTTTATTCTTTCAAATTCTTCCTTAACGTCTTTGCTTTCAAAATTAAATAAGATCCTGTCAGGATTGGTATTTTTACCGCGGATCTTGTCGTGCGCGCCAATGCTAAAGAAACAACTACCAACTAAAAAACCAGTATAACCTTTATCTTCCATCGTTGGTTTCATGTCAAAAACTTTGATATAAAATTCTGCAAGCTTTTTGTGATTTTCTGTTGAAAGAAGAATGGAATTAAAATTTAACACAGATTAATTATAACACTCTAAGCAATTTTACGTTTGCTAAGAACATACTTAACTGACTTACTAAGAGGTTTATCTTTTCTATGAATACAACCAAGCCAACAACACGGACGGCGCATACCATCTTTTAATTCACTCACTACTCTTCTGACGTGATCATTTCTTGTTTCCTGCTTTTTAACTAGAGTTGTCCAACAAATCCATTCATTTCTGGCAAGAGGAGTTAAAGTTTCCCAAATTAAAAGAGCTTTGGCGTCTTTTGATAAAGCATCATGCAAATCTTTTGGTAAGGTGTGGACTGTACCTCCTGAAATTTGAGTCATAAATATATTTTATCAAAGATGACAAGTTATTTATTTGTTTGTTGGAGTTTAATAATTTCTCTACGATGCTCACCCTGCTGAGTTATATATGCTGCAATAATAGGAGCCAATTCATCAGAATAATTTAGTCTGAAAGTAAGTTTGTGAATTCCTAATGAGTATGCACTTGCTATTTTATTATGAACCTCTTCTGGTGTTCCTTGTGTTTGTGATCCTGCTGAAATTGCATTATTAACTAATCGAATAATTTCCACAGTTGAGCTGCCCAGTTTTTCATTTAATTCTTCTAATTCTTGCATAAATTTATTATAACTTTCTTCTGCAGATAATTTTGGTTTGTTGTTTTGTTCTACCATATAGTATTAAGAATACTAGAAAATTAATTAACAAAAGTCAAAGCTGTGCCTTTTTTGTCTGCGCGACCAGTTCTTCCAATTCTATGGATATAATCTTCATAACTTTCTGGTAATTCGTAATTTATGACGTGAGTGACATCTGGAATATCAAGACCACGAGAAGCAACATCTGTTGCAAGTAATATTTTTACATACCCATCTTTAAATTCGCTTAATGCTCTTTGCCTTTGATTTTGGCTTTTATTTCCATGAATGGAAGCAGCTTTAAATCCTCTATCAATCAATTCTCTAGAGAGTTTCTCTACTCCAAACTTTGTGCGGCCAAAAATTAATACTTTTTCAAAACCAGGACTGATAAGTAATTCATGTAAAACTTCTATTTTTGATTTGCCGTTTGTTTTTACAATTTGCTGACTAACATTTGCTGTAGGGGCATTTGATTCAATTTTTATTGTCACCGGATTTTTAAGAAACTTTTTCATAACTCTCTCGACACCGTCCGTTATCGTTGCTGAGAAAAATAAAGACTGACGGGCGTATGGAAGTTTATTAATGATGTAATCTACATCCTGGATAAAGCCCATATCAAGCATGTGGTCGACTTCGTCAAGAACGATATTTCTATAATTATTAAAATTTATTTGGTGTTGATCTTCAAGATCTTTTAAGCGGCCAGGAGTACCAATAACAAATTGAGGATTTCTTCGTAAAATTTTAATCTGGCCGTGCATACTAACTCCTCCAATACAAAGAACACTTTGTAAATTTGTATTGTAAGTAAATTCACGAAGTTCATCTCTGATTTGGACTGCAAGCTCACGAGTGGGAGCTAAAATTAAAACTTTTTGATCAGGATTTCTTAAAACTTTGTTAATTAAAGGAATAAGAAAAGCTGCAGTTTTACCTGAACCGGTTTTGGCAATACCGACTAAATCATGGCCTCTTAAAAGTTCTGGGATAGCAGCATCTTGAATAGGAGTTGGATTTATATAATTTTTATTAATAATATTTGTTTCCAGGCGCCTATCTAACTTAAAATCTGAAAATTTATTTTTGGCAATAAATTCTTTTACAACAACTTCTTCCTGGGGCATGCTATTAAGATTATTAATCATGTTTGTTGGGTCAAAATTTTTGGCACGAAAACGAGCGCGAGCGCCTCCGCGAGACCTAAAATGATTATTATTCCTAAAGTTTCTATTTCCTCCACGGAAACTGTCTTTATGATTTCTGTTTTTGTTGTACATAATTTGCTGCCTAATATGAAAATAAAATCTGAAGAAAAGATACAAAAAATAAAAATTGGGGTACCTTATCTTACAAACTCAAATTAGCTTAATTATTAAGCAGTGAGAGTATTATAACAGAAATTGGGAATATTTACAAACTATAGGAAGTTCCTTTCTTATTGGCATGGTTTTAAAATATTACACAAACAACAGTCTTGATTCTTTTTTAGAATAAATTTTATAACCGCACTCATTTCTAATATTTTGATCTTTATAACCTAATTTTTGAAGATTTTTCTTGCCAACAACAAACGCTTTATTAATTTCATCTTGAAGCAAGTTTCTTTCTGGAATATTTGTATGCATAGTATCGCTAGCGAACATTAAAATACCTCCTTCTTCCAAATTTTCTGCCAACGTAGGTAGGTCTGTATCCGGTATACTTCCGTGAGTTAAAGCCATTTTTTCGTGGATTAAAGCTAAATGATTATTCAAGGAAATTACGTTTCCATTTGGAAGCATAATTTTTATTCCTGATAATTCATTTGCGTCACATTGTATAAAGTTAACTAAATGTCGATATTTATTAACGGCATCAATAGTTCCTTCATTAAATGATTCAGAATCAGGCAGACTTAATTTTGGGTTAAGTTGTATGTTACTTACCACAAAACAAACTTTTCCATCTTCGACTTCGTTTTTAAATTTATTAGCTAACCTCCCCCATGTTGTTCCCCACATTCCTCCAAAATCTAAAAATATGGCAGGGTCGGCTACTTTATCATGAGTTCGTCTATCAATTATTTTTTTCATCGCTTCATATAATGTAATTTCTGTTCCTAATAATTCAGAAGTGTCTTTTCTCGGAGGAAAAACTAATTTTTGTTTATCTGAGAAAGGTGAAAAATAATCTCCAACACCAATAGACCAATCTTCAGGTCTTTCATCTTTTCTAATTTCAGCAATATGAATTCTATCTGCTTGCCGTCTTTCCAAAAATTTAGGAGCTGTTTCATATTTTTGTTGTAGAAATTCTCCTGAATTGTTTGCAGTCATTTGTAATTTGATTATATCAAAGGAGCTCTAAAATCGTACTATTTCTAGTGCTGTTAGGATGCTTGCTCGCTTACTGGGATGATTTTAGAAAAGTTACTGCATAATTTTGCAATATTCATCTGCTTAAAAATTTTGAATTTTTATCAAAAAATCTCCAAAGCTGCTCTATAGCCGCTCTTCCTTCTTCTGGAGTTGCACCATGAATACCTAAATTAATTCGCTTGCCTGTTGCTACTTCAGCCGTGTAATTTTTGTCTTTATAAATTTTGACTTTAGAATCGTTATTGTAAACAAGAAGACCGTTATCGTCTTTATTTAATCCAAGTGCAACAGATAGCATTCCTGGCCCTGATGCTAAACGTTTTATATCTTCTGAAATATATTTTCTTCTTTCTTTCATTTTTTCTACACCGGAAAGAGGCTCAATGGAACGAATAAATACAACATCGGCATTATTTTCTTCGCCAACAACTATGGATGTCATAAAGTGAAGACCCATGATTTGATACATGTACAACCGTCCTCCTTGTGCAAATTGTATTTCTGTTCTTGGGGTACGTTTTCCTTTGAACGCATGAGAAGCTGCATCGTGTGATGGATAAGCTTCTGTTTCTGTAATTTTACCAGAAGTTACCAGTCCATCTTTATTGGTTTCAATTACGCAGCCAATTAATGCAGGTGCGACTGTAAGTGATTCTTTAATAAAAAAATCTTGAGACAACAATTGAAGATGCTCCGCCATAGGTTTTCTCTCTGACATTATCAGAGATCAAACTCTGCTGGCAAGGTGTTAAGCATAAACTCTTCTGGTTTTTCTGCAAAAATTACTCTTTTACCTAATGATTGAGCGTATCCGATTTCTATTAAAGCTGATGCGCCGACATAACCTTCTGGATCACAAATAATTAATGCATCACTTTTTTCAATAGAATCCAAATGATGTCTTTCCAATTCAAGAGGTGTCATCTTTTCTTCTCCTGAAAATACCACAAATTCTTCTCCAGGATTTTTGGGTTCTGTAAACCTCGGACTTAATACCTCTACATTATTTTCTACGAGTTCTTTCCTAATTTTTAGAATATAATCTAAGTGTTTTCGAAAACTTCCACTTAAGGTAACATTTCTAAATTCTTGTCTTGCGGCACCGTTTATAAGATTTGAATTAGAAGGAATTATAGTTTCTATTCCGTATTTTTCGCATATTGTTTGAGCTATTGCACTACAAGCTCTAGCTCCATGCATCCAGCTTGGATTGTCTGGCATAAGGTCTTCTAATTCTTTTAATGTTATTTTTTCGAATACTTCTTCATTTTTTGAAGAGAAATCTTTAGTAGATATAAGAGACGGATGGTCTTCGTCGTTAAATAGATTATTTTTCTGCAAATTATATTTTGCCAATTGCATGTAATTTAATTCTCCACCTGAATAGAGTCCAATTTTGACTTTATTGTTTAGTGTCGGTAATTTTTCAGAAACAAAAGCTTTTACTTTTTCAAGAGATGCAGCAGCTTTTTGTTCATTTATATTTTCAAATTCTGTTAATATTGTTCCTACTCCTAAGTCAACATTTTTAGTTTCTATTTCTTTATTATCTTTAATAACAACAAGTTCTGTTGAACCTCCACCGATATTTATAAGTAAAACTGGATCGTTGGTTTGATATTTACCAACTAATGCCACTTGGAGATAAAAACTTTCTAATTCTTGTGGAATTATATTGAAAAATAAACCAGTCGTGAGAAAGAACTCATCTACAAATTCCCTTTTTGTTTTTGGTTCAAGTTTTCTATATAAAGCAGTTGCAAATATTTTTATAGTAGTCTCTGGATATTTATTTTTTATCTCTTCGATAATTCCATATAATTCTTTTTTGTTATTATCAGAGATACCCTTTATTGGATCGAAGTCCGTTTTAAATGGAATTGATTTTGTTAAAAATAAGTTAAGAGAGTCGCCTGCCTTTTCGTAAGCTTTAACTGTTGAAGAGCCTATATCAATGAATATGTATTTTTTCATTAAGTAGAATATAGTACTGCTTAAAACTATTGTCAATAGGTAAATACTACTGTGAATAGATATTAGAATGGTATAATATACAAATGCACGGTAACTTATTGGGCAAGAAAATTAAGACAGCTAGAGTTTTGGTGGGATTATCGCAAAAAGAATTAGCAGAAAAACTTAATTTATCTGAGAAGACAATTAGTGCATATGAGAAGGGCAGAGCAACGCCGCCTTCCCCTACTTTACAAAGAATCGCTAACGCGACTAATCAATACCTTCAATTCTTTTCTGAAAATGAAGGAAAGGATAAGACTGATGAAATTTTAGAAAAACTTGATATCATCATTCAAGAACTTAAAAGGATTAACAATGGATGAAGATTTAATAAAAACCATTCTTACAACAGGGATTTTAAAAAGAATTGACAGGACAGGTTGGGTAAAAAAGGGAGTTAAAAATCCAGAATCTGTTTCTGATCACTCTTACCGTGTCGCTGTTATTGCAATGCTTGTTGCACCACTACTCGATTTAGATCAGGCCAAGTTGATAAAAATGGCTTTACTACACGACTTAGGAGAAGCAGTTATTGGAGATGTTATTTGGGAAAAAGGTAAAAAGATAATTGGTTCTCAAAGCGAAAAACACAAAGACGAAGGCGAAGCTGTCAAACAAATTTTTGATAAAACAAATAACAAAGAATATGTTGAACTTTGGGAAGAATTTGAATTGCAAACTTCTAAAGAGGCGCAGGTTCTAAAACAAATAGATAAATTAGAGATGGCAATTCAAGCTTATGAATATGAGAGAGAAGGAAATCCTTCTGAAAAATTAAATGAGTTTTGGGAGAATGCTGAGAAATATTTACAAGATAAAGAACTGGGGCCATTATTTAATTTATTGGTAAAAATGAGGTCTTCAAATGAAAGTTAATTTCTAAAATCGTCCTGTCTGGACTAGACTAAGCTCTCTCTGGTCGAAAATGTAAGAACTTATTACAAAGATATATCTTCAATCATTATTTCCACATCTTTGATCGCCTGATCATTTACAACCAACTTCCACTCATCTGTGTCAATAGAAGGACTTATTCCTATACAACCTCTGATTCTTTTTATAATATTGTTCACTTCTACACGTCTGGTAGTTGTGTTTTGCGGTAACTTAGATATTGCCCGATTTAATCTTTGAGTTACTTGCCCTATCGTCGCTTGAGAGTCAGGTACAAGATCCTGTAAATTAGCGGCGCTTTTATCGCTCCATCTGTTTAAGTATCCACTAAGTTTTTCGGTAACATTTACGGGTTCGTTGTCTCTTTGTGGTTTAGTTTGAATATATTCTTCTACTTTTTGACCGGCTTTATGTAGAGACCCCAACAGAATGTCGTGAGATTTAATATCAGCTATTACATCTTCATGCTGTTGTTGCACAAAGTCATCTTCTTCGCCTGTTTTTGGCTCTTCTAGATAGAGAACAACTTCGGTAACTTGATAGACATCGTACAACAAACCTTCTAGTTGTTCATAATCAAATAGTTCGAGTTCTTCTTCGTCTGTCAATTTGTCTGTGAGCTTATCACCTAGTTCATAAGTCATCTTGTTAGATTGTATTGCGTCTGTAAGTTCTTGAGATAAGCTTTGGGGGGATGACACGTCAAGCGAGTTTAATCTATGATTGAGTGCCATTGGAGAGCCTAATGCTTTCCCATCATGGATGCTAAATTCTATACCATACTCTTTTGACAATCTATCTAAGACATCTCTAATTACTTGTCGTTCATTTTTTGGCTCTTCAATCCCTTCCATATCTACATCATGTAACGCATCTTCAAAAGCTGACAGATTTGGTTCATTGTCTTGTGGAATTGGAAGGTTCTTATCTTCTGACATTACAATAATTATAGACTAAAAAAGATAAAAATGTTCAAGTCCTGTTGTAAGTTGATATATTTTAATTATTTTTAATTCGTTTGTTAATTAAGGGTGAAAAGTGATTTTTGTATTTTTCTTGAAGTTCTGATAATCGCCAGTCTTTGCCTGTAACTTTGTGTCTACAACTTTTTGAGCCACAATTACAATCCCATTTTGAGATATAATTTTCATCTGCTTCCCAAATTGCATAATCGGCAGTAAGTTCTTCATCTTTTGAAATATCACGCATAGCTACTAGGGCATAAGCACCTTGCATATATAAGTTAGGTTCACAAGAATGGTTTACGAAGTAGCCAGATCCTTCCCCTCTATCTTCAATACTAAAAAGATCATCGTCCCATTGCATAACCAACTTACCACTCCTTTCGGCTTTATTAGCTTGTTTTGAGTTGACATATTCTCCACCCCAAACCACAACTAAATCTCCTTTTTTAATTGGTTTTACTGCATAAAGACCTTTCCCACCAATTTTAGATTGTCTTATTTCTGTGTCTGGGTTAATCCAATCTTCATCATTGAGGCTTTTTCTAATTTTCTTAATTATTTCTTCGGTATTCATATCTGAAGTATACCAAAGTTCTAATTACTTGCCCCTTTTTTTGTATTTAATATTTAAAAATTAGACCAATCTTGCCAAGAGATGTCTTTATTTTTAGATCCATTGGTTTAACAAATTTGTTAATTACAAAATATATCTCGATATTGAATGGATTCTTGTCAATTTTGCAGAATAGACATTTTTCTTTTGGATACTTTTTTTCACTTTTCAAGTTTATTTTTCTGCCACCCAAATGGCGTTCTTCTGTATCTCCAAGAGGTAAGACATTATTCAAATAATACCTGGTGTGTTTATCTGGGTCTAAATTAAGTTTTTCAGCGATTGTTTTTATCTCTTCATCCCATATGCTTGGAGATTTATCTAAGTCAAAACTCGTGAAGACTATCGGAGTTCTTCCAGTAAAAGTTTTTGGGTACTCTTCTTCTTCGTTGTGCATATTTAGCAAGAATTTTGTTTCTCTGTCTTCAATTATTTTTGCTTCATGGAAAGAATAGTGATGATGAGTACCGATGAACGATAGTCTTATATCTTTGCGTCCGTCAGTTAGGATTGATGTTTGTATTTTTATAAAAGGATATTCATGGTTTTGAAAAATGGCTATTATGTATATCTCTGTTTGAAATTTGGACATATCTAAAAAGGTTTTCTTTTATGATAAAACCTGTGTTTTCCTTGTAATTGGTGTGTGTATTGTGTTGTGTAGTTATCTGTTAAGGAAACACCAGATATATTTTTAAGGGTACTTATTACTTGTGATATTAGGATTACTGATGCGGCGATAAGTATTATCCACCAAACAACAATCCATACTTTATATCTCAACCAAGTATTCTTCAGGAAATTTGTTTCTACTAGAATACGACCCGCCAAGACTCCGTTTCTATTTATTTTTACCGACTGGTTAGAATTTGGGTCTTCATCACCAAAACCATACACTGGCAAGCTTTGCAGGATATGGGAACAACTATTTACTAACCGGTTCCTCTCGTCTTCGGAAATAAATTTTTCATCTCTACAATAATCCAAAGCAGATTTTACATGATTTGGACCTATATACGAGCCTAGATGTTGATGGTGTACACTAGCAGCCCAAATTAGGACTGCTTTTACGCCATTCCACAAAGATTTCTCCTTTTTATGGCTTTCGTATTCCATCAACTGTTGTAGTATGTCCAACTTACGAAATGATGCAGGGGTAAAGGGAATATTCATACCTTATAAAAATTATTCGTTAGCTATATCCACTGATTTGTTAATAATGTTTTTGATGGTAGTTGGAACTTCTTCTTTCGCGATTGTTTCTGCTAAGTATTTAGCCGCAAAAGGCTTTGATTTTATTAAGAAATGCCTAACTTTTTCCTCCAAACTCTTATTTATAATTCTGGGGTGGTTTTTATAATTTGTGTAGCTGATGCCATAAGCTTGGTTCAGTAAAACATCTGTCTTTTGTAATCCAATGTCTTTTACAAGAACTGCTTCAAAATCTACATCCATTGGAAACTTTGGCGCTTGTATCAAGTTTATTGTTTCATTTAACCCAGAACCGGGATCGTCGACGTCATAGACCACAACATGTGGAATTTTGAAACTTGTAAGATAGTCTGAATAGTTTTTTATATTTGGTTTACCGTTTACTTCAACCAAAACTACTCCCTTTTTAGATAAGTCTACGTTCAACTTATTAGCAAAGGTGGGAAGTGATAGATACTCTGTTGGTCCTTCCACTAAAATTACAGAGTTGGCAAAAAAAAGAAGGTTTCTTTGAGCATCAATATCGCGTTCAATTTTATTTTCCCCTGCGGGAGTTAACCAGTGAGATTCTTCGGGGAGCTGGACAACGTCGGTTTCGCCATTTTTTCTAAACACCCGTGCTATGTTTTTAGGTCTTGTTACGTTCACTAGAAATGGAGAATGAGAGGAAAAAACCACTTGGTTAGTTTTACTGCGATTTTGCATTGCTGTATTAAGTACGTATAATGCCAGCGGATGTAAAAACAACTCTGGTTCTTCGAGACAAATTACTAGATTATTTTCCTGTTTAGCAACCAGTAATACCAGCGCTATTACTGCCAAACTTTTTATTCCGTCACCTTTTGTGTTTAGTTCACTTAAAAATCCATCATCGAGGTTTAGATGAACAGTTTTCATTATATCTCCTGGATTTACAGGCAATAATGATATATGAGTTGATGTGTAATCGTCTGTTAAAAATTCTAAGATTTGTTTTCTTATTTCTTCGTTAAGATTTACAAAGTCGCTACTTCCAGCAACTTTTATTGTTAGCTCTTCAAGGATAGATTTTATATCTATATTCTTATTCGCATTTGATCTTAGTTTATTTAATAGTTTTCCCCAATCGTATTTTTGAGAATCAGAAAAGTATTTATCTGCATCTCTCTGTCCTGGTATAAGTATTAACTGCGGGAACAGTTCTCTTGCGTCGTTTTTAACAACTATCTCATTTCCGCCTACTGAATATCTTAATGGTTCAAGATCGTCACCTAGATAATAAAATTTACCAGGTTCACCATAAGGCAACTCAAGGCAGACATTAAGCTTTGTTGAATAATTTCCTCTAACAGGCTCTGATCCCCTGACACGTAGATAGCCTCTTGCCTTTGATCTAAAAAATTTTAAGTCGTCTTCTGATAACTGATCGAGTGTTAATATAATCTTAACTGGTAATTTGGTATTGTTTCTGTGGTAATCGCCAATTTCTAGGTTTGTATAAGTAGGGTACGATTTGCCTAGTATTATAGATAAAGCTTTTATAATATTTGACTTACCAACGTTATTGGGACCAACTAAGGCTAATAAATCACTGAAGCTGACTTCTGTTTTCTTTATACTTCTATAATTTTCTATAATTATTCTTTTAATCTTCATCTTAAAACGAGCCTCGTCCTTATTAAAATTTTGTTATTAAAAAGACACACAGATTATACACCAGTAAAGAAAGACTTGTTCTTTTGTAACTCGCTTGGTCGATTTGAAGCTAAAATGGCATCAATTTTCCACCTGTAATTTTCAATGCTTTCGCTAGTTTATGTAAATTTATAAGTGATGGGTTTCTTATTCCCCGCTCGATTTGCCCTATATAGGTAAAATGTAAACCTGCTCGATCCCCCAACTCTTCTTGAGTTAAATCTCTTTCTTCTCGAAGTTTTCTTAAATGCTTTCCAAAAATTATCCTTATGTCTGACATAAAGTAAGCATGAAGAAAAGAAGACTATGTATCCAGAGACGATAAGTCTTATTTATGCTATAATATATTTAATGAAAAACAGTGTTCCTATTTACGAAAATAATTATATGGGTTTTTGGATAAAGGTTTATCCGACAAGAGTGGAATTTAAGAGTGGACCAGGCATGGAAACAGTCGCAATAAACCAAATAGCAAGTGTGCAACTTGGAATGTTCATGTATATGCAGATAATTATTGAAACGACAGGTGGGCGAAAATACAAAATTCCTTGTGGAGACAAAGAAGGAGTAAGAAATGCAATTTATGCGGCTCAAGACGCTTTCAACGATAAGAAGGATAATGGCGGAAATACTATGAGTGTTGCTGATGAAATAACTAAGTTAAACGAATTAAAAGAAAAAGGCATTATTACTCAAAAAGAATTTGATACTAAAAAAAAGAAATTACTCGATTCATAACTTCTATCCTAGCTGTATAATCTTATATATGGATCCGACTACAAAACAAGACGGTAAGGCGGAAAAAGATTTCACCGCTGATGGCAGGTTTGCTTTCGGTAACAAGGCTAACAAAACTGGACGTGGTGGTTTTGCAGATCACCCAGAGAATAGAAATCCCGGTGGAAGACCAAAGAATCTTGAGTCTTTTAAATACTGGCTTGATTATTTCAAAAAAATGTCAGTAGATGAATTTTTGTGTTGGCAGAAAGAAATCTCAAACAAAGACAGAACAGTAGCTGCCGAATTAGCTTTTCTGATGATTGTTTCAGCCAGAAATAATCTGAAAAGTTTCAAAGAAATTGCTGATATAACAGAAGGGAAACCGAGATTTGCAACTGAAAATGCTGAAAATAAAATATCAAAGGTTAGGGTTGAAATTATAGAAAACAGAAAACAATAAAAAAATAGGTCTGTCTTATAATATAATTGCCGAATATATGAATATGAAGATTGAACCAATCAAGGTTACTGTTAAAAATTCCCACCTGCTAAGTGTGCTTCTCTCCTTTGTTGACAGAGACGACTTCTTAAATGATATTAGCCATATTAGAGAAGAAAAACTAGGAATGTCTAAATTATATAAAAGGAAATTGGTTGAAGAACTATATAAATATTATACTGGTTTCAAAATTGGAGCCATTCGCAAAGACGATTTCAAGGGCGTACTCGATAGATTGTCAAAACGATACCATATTTTGGACAATTCAGTTCCCCTAGATGAAACAGTCAAAAAAGCGATCGAAGAATCAGTGCAACTGATGCGAAAATATAACAAGAGTGTTTGTTTTATGAAAGCCATTATGGTTGCGATGCTTTGTGGTGAAATTGGTAGTAAGGATTACTCAAGCAACACTTACTCCCTTGCACTCAATCCTTATACCTTACGTAGTGAATTATTTGAGGGATCTTACGATTACACGGCTATAATCATCAGTAGAGAATCAACAATAGAAGAGGTGGAAAATGTGTTTAAACAAATTTATAAGGAGCATTTTAAGCGTAAGAGGCCAATTAAATTATCAAAGAGCGAGCGATTTAAACCCGTTGTTGATGTTTATAGCAACATAGTCGAATTTCGAAAATGGTACTGGATGCACAAAGATGTGGGTTATCGCAAAATAGCAAAGGCAACTGCAATACCACTTGAAACTATTATAAGTGGGATTAGGACATATTCTTCTCTAATTAAAGCCTCTAAATAGTGTGGTTTTGAAGATTCTTTAAATCAACAACTCATATTCAAAAGCGATTCTTTTTATCATTTCCTTATATGAAAATGAACAGTTGGCTTACAGAAGAATTGAAAAGTGAGATTAAAAAGGTTTTTGAGCCTCGTTATAACAGAAAACTATCTAAACAAGAAATTTTACAAATTGCATTTGGTTTGACTTCATATATTGAGAATGCTTCAAAGTTTAGATGGAGAGTAGAAAATGCAAACTGAATACAAAACAAAGGATTTAGCAGAAGCGGCGGCGTTAATTGTAGAAGGTCAATCGTTATTATTTCTTAAAAGAGAGGGTCGAACTTGTTGGTTTGTATTTTCCAACTTCTCATCTTCTAAACAAATTTCAGATAAATTTTTCTTTGGTGACCTTTTGGTTAACGCAAGAAAATACAAGGAAGCAATCGATTTACTAAAAAGTAGAATTTTTGCAAGAGAATAAATATGTCATACCAAGATGAAGATGTAAAAATAACAATTTTGTGGAAAGATAAAGGAAATTTGATTGCGAATGCAAATATATCTATCGAGACAGTTTCCTTTGGTTTTATAACAATAAAGGGGTTTCAAATTTGGAAAAGTGAAGTCCAAAATTCAAGATTGCAAGAATCCATAAATATCACACCTCCATCTAAACCAATGTATGGACATTATTTCAAAATAGTTTTTTTAGAAAACGAGAAGAGTTGGTTTGAATTAGAGAGAAGACTTTACGGAAAATTTTTGGAAAAGCGTATTAAAATACAGGAAAACGAGAAGATTGACTTAGATGAGGTTGACGCTGATTTTAATAACCAGTAATTATATAGTTATAGTTAATATATAGTAACTATACGATTACTTATAAGTGTGAGGTTAATTTGTTAATATGAACATGAATAATAAGCTAAAATATATAAGATATTCGCGAAAATCATCTGAAGCGAAAGAAAAACAAGCTCTTTCGATTTCAGATCAGAACTTGGAATGCGAAAATTACGCGCTACGAGAGCATTTGAATGTTGTATTAAAGCTAGAAGAGAGTCATTCTGCTTATAAGCCAAGTAATCGACCAGAGTTCGATAAAATGGTTAAATTGATTGAAGCTGGTGAGATTGATGCAATTTTAACTTGGCATGCAAATAGATTGTGTCGTAACCCGAAAGAGGGTGGAATGTTACTTCAACTGCTACAAGATGGGGTTTTGAAAGAGATAAGAACAACTGCTGGCGATATTTATACTTCTGAAAGCGATCAGCTTATATTGCAGATTCACTTTGGAATCGCTAATCAATATTCAAGGGATATAAGCAGAAATGTTAGAAGAAGTCTGTTGCACAAAAGTGAACGCGGTGAATTTCCGAGACAAGCAATTTTGGGTTATGAAGGAGAAGGTGTGCGTGGAAAAAGAAATATGGTTCCCCACTCTTTTGAAGCGCCTTTAATAAAAGAGGCTTATGAATTGGTTGCTTATAAAGCGTGTTCTCTTGGATATTTATCGGAATACTTTCATAAAAAAGGGCTTACCACTAAACGAGGGAAGAAAATCAGCAAAAGTCATTGGTATGCGATATTAACAAATCCTGCTTATTACGGTTATTTTTATTACAGGGAAGAGATTTACAAAGGTATTTATACCCCGATCGTATCTAAAACGCTTTATGACGCAGTACAAACAGCCTTGAGCGGTCGGTCGAGACCGAAGACTAAGATTTGGAATGCTACTTATAACGGAATTTTTAAGTGTAAAAATTGTGGTTGTTTTATTACTACGACTTTCAAGACAAAAAATTACAAAAGGACTCAAAGAACAGTCGATTATGTTTATATGCACTGTACACACAGAAAAGGAAGTTGTACTCAAAAACCTATTACCCTCAAGAGCTTTGAAAAACAGCTTTTAGATCGAATCTCAAAAATATCCATAGACGAAGAGGTGTGGTCTCTTGGAATTAAATTACTCAAAGCCAAACATAGTCACGAAATCGAACAAAATACCAGCCAAAGATTGCAATATCAAACAAAATATAATGCGTACCAGGACAGACTTAACCGGTTAATAAGCATGAGATCAGAAGAAGAAATTACAAAACAAGAATTTATAACACAAAAAGAGCTTTTGTTAGGAGAACAAGCACGAGTCAAAAGCTTACTAAATGACACTGAAAGTTCAGAACATACTTGGTTAGAACTTGCTGAAGATTTCTTAAATACTGCTTTTTACGCACGAGACTTGATAACAAGTGGAAAACCAGACGAAAAACGGAATTTGATTATGACTGTGGGTGAGAACTTCTTTTTGGAAGATGAAAGGCTTGATTTTAGCTTCAAAAAACCTTATGACATACTACTCATCCCTGACTGCCGTACTAACATGCTCCCCCGGTAGGATTCGAACCTACGACCTTGTTCTTAACAGGAACCCGCTCTACCGCTGAGCTACAGGGGAATAATTCAAGAACATGGCTATTATATCACCTAATTTAGATAATCTCTAAGGTTAATTCTCTTGCTTGGATGGCGGAGTTTTCTTAATGCTTTAGCTTCAATTTGCCTGATTCTTTCTCTTGTGACGCCGAAAATTTTACCAACTTCTTCAAGGGTTTTTGCTTCTCCCTCTTCGCCTTCACCGTCAAGATTAATTCCAAAACGAAGAGCCAAAACTTTGGCTTCTCGTTCTTGAAGATTTCCCAAAACATTTCGCAAATGATCTTTTAACAATTCGCGGGAAGCTGCGTCAACTGGAGACATTTGAGATTCATCTTCAATAAAGTCGCCTAAGATTGATTCTTCATCTTCTCCGACAGGAGTCTGAAGAGATGTAGTTTCTTGGGATAATTTGAAAATTTCTCTAACTCTGTCGCCTGTTAAATCTAATTCTTCTCCAATTTCTTCAGGAGTTGGCTCTCTTCCTAATTGTTGCATTAATCGTTGAGAGGTTCGATAAATTTTATTTATCGTTTCGACCATGTGGACTGGAATACGAATAGTACGAGCTTGATCTGCAATTGCTCTGGTTATTGCCTGCCTGATCCACCAAGTTGCATAAGTACTAAACTTAAATCCTCTTCTCCAATCATATTTTTCAACCGCTCTGATTAAACCCTGATTACCTTCCTGAATTAAATCAAGCAAAGACAATCCGCGACCGATATATTTTTTTGCAATTGAGACAACCAAACGAAGATTGCTTTCTGTAAGCTTGTCTTTGGCTTTTTTATCAGCTTTTTCAAACCTTTTGGCGAGCTCTATTTCGTCTTCTGCTTCAAGCAAAGGATATTTACCAATTTCTCTTAAATATTGTCTTACTGGATCAGTTGATTCTGAACCGTCAATTTTTGAAAGTAACTGAATTTCTTTTTCTAGATCTAAACTTTCTTCTTCTTCGCCTTCTTCAGGAGCAACTGACTCAAAGACATCAATTCCTTCTTCAAGAAGTAAAGCATACAAATTATCTAATTCATCTAAATGTTTTTCTGCGTCTGGAAAGCTTTCCAAGATTTCATCCTGGGTAATAAAGCCCTGATCTTTGGCCTTTTTAATTAAATCAAGAGTGGTTTTTCTGAGCATTGGAGAATATTCCTAATGTATTATACGCTCAAAAGCTCCGGATTCAAAGTCTTTGTATTGTTTTTGATAAAGTAACGCTTTTTCTTTATCAGATTCTTCTTTGTATTTCTTTTTTAAGATATCCAGATTTAAAAGCTTATATAAATTATTTATTTCTTTTTTGATTGCAGAATCGCTGTCAGAACTCTCTTTTAAAGTTAGCTCTCCATATTTTTCAAATAATTCTTGTGGCAAATCTTTTGGATTGCCCGTAAACTCTCTAATTAATTTTTTTAAGACAGGAGTTTGAACAAGATCAAGAATCTCTTTATTTTTTAAAATTTCCGGGTTTACTTTTAAGATAAGACTGATTAAGTTTTCTTCTCTTAATTCTGTAAGAGATTTGGGGAGAATTTGATTTAATGATTCGGAAACTGGCGCAACACTCTCTGGAACAACTTTTTCCACTTCTTCTGTGACTGCTTCATCTGAAGAATCCAAGATGCGAGCTAATTTGTGGATATAATGTTCCTGGACAATTTTATTTTTAATATTTGCCATTAACGGAGTTAGCTCTTTACTTATTTTTGCCTTGCCAGAAGCAGTATTTTTATCAAATTCATTAACAACTGAATCAATTATAAAATCCCAGACTGGAATTGCTTTATTTATTTTTTCTTTAAGAAATTCAGGGTTCGCTTTTGCTGCCTCATCTGGATCTTTATAAATTCCTAATGTCACAACATTTACTTCAAAATCTTCATCTTCAAGAATTTTAATTCCTCGAATCGAAGCTTTAATTCCTGCAAAATCGCTATCAAGACATAAAACAATTTCTTTGGTGAATCTTCCTAAAAACTTGGCCTGGTCAATTGTAAAAGCAGAGCCTTTAATCGCAACAATATTTTTTATATCAATTTGAAAACTACTTATTAAATCTATTTCCCCTTCAACAACGATAGCTTTATTTTCTTTTTTGATAAAATCTTTGGTGAGATTTAATCCATAGAGACTTGAACTCTTATTGTAAATTTCTGTTTGCGGTGAATTAATATATTTACCTGTATTTGGATCGGCTGGAGGGATTTGGCGGCCAGCTAACGCAATTACATTTCCGCGGTGATCACTAATTGGAAAGATTATTCGACCAGCAAAACGATCATAAATATTACCTCCCTTTGAAATGAAAACTACTCCTGCTTTTTGTAAATCTTCTTTTTTATAACCTTTCTTCTTAATTAGATAATCTGATAAATAATTTTTTTTGTGAGGAGCAAAACCAATATTAAAAGTTTTAATAGAATCTGAATTTATTTTTCGCTCTTCTTTAAGATAATTTAAAGCAACTTTTCCTACAGGATGAGAAGTTAATAAAAAATTATAAAACTTAGCAGATAAATTATTTATTTCGTACAAGACATCTTTGTTTGATGAAACAAAATTATTTTGATTAGTTAATTTAATACCAACCTTGTCGGCTAAATATTTGAGAGCTTCGGGAAATTCCATGCCTTCATATTTTTCAAGAAAAGTAAAAACATCTCCTCCTTCACCACAGCCGAAACATTTATAAATTTGTAAGTCTGACGAAACCATAAACGAAGGAGATTTTTCCTGATGAAAAGGACAAAGACCTTTGTAATTACTGCCTGATTTATTAAGCTTTACATGCTCACCAATAATATCAACAATATTAATTTTAGATTTAACTTCTTCTACCTGGGAGTCTGGCATGAAGCCAGTTTAACACAAACTTATTATTTATTTTTCTTTGGTCTACCCGCTTTTGCAACTTCTATGTTATTGCGGTGTAATACATCAAGAATTGTACTTGGATGATGCCCTGTTTCTCTTCCAATTTCTTTTGAATGTTTTCCTGATGTATATTTTTCTATAATTATTTTTTCTTCATCTAAACTGACTTTTGGCCGAGGAATTGGTAAATGATCTTGAAGGATTTCTGTAAAACGAATTGCTAAACCGAGTCCTCCGAATTTATTGCTATGGTTTTCGTTTTCTAGCATTATTTTTTTTGGCGGAGGCGGTGAGATTCGAACTCACGAGACTCTTACGAGTCCAAGTTTTCCAAACTTGTGCCATAGGCCACTAGGCGACGCCTCCAGAATTATTTTTTCTTAGCCTTTTTCTTTTTGTCTAATTCTTTAAGGAGGTCGCGAGCCGACTTTAGCATTGCCAAATCTTTTTTATTTTTAATTTTTTTTGCAGCCTTTGTGTAGTCAAGCCATTCGAAATCTAAAAATGCCAAGACTTCTTTTGCTTCTTTGCAAATCATTAAATAGTAGAGAGTTCTTTGAGGAATAGTATTACCACCAACAAGAGCTGCTCCATTAACCCGGCCGACTTCTTCTTGGACTTTAACATTCATTGCGGCTTGCTCACCCATCATACGAATAACTGCACGAACTGAAGATTCACCACGCCTGGCATTTGTTTTTGGAATTTCCCAATCTCCGTCTTCTTTTTGTTTCACTACAAACCAAACTGGCTTATCTTTAACTTTTTTGTAGACAACTGCACCACCAACAAGAATTAATTTTTGTTTCATTGTGCTTGAATTATATCACGAATTCACCCATTCGGCTTCGCTCAGGGCTGTAGGCGGCGGGTGCAGGATTTGAACCTGCGTAAGGATTGCTCCTTTCGGTTTTCGAAACCGATGCAATTGGCCGCTATGCGAACCCGCCAATAAATAACTTGTGTACTCGCTGAGAATCGAACTCAGATCAAAGGATCCGCAATCCCTTATTCTGTCCATTGAACTACGAGTACTCTTCGACTACGCTCAGAGCTATAGCTTACTCGAATTATATCAAATTGAAGCTTTTTTATCGTGAAGCGACAAGCTTTGCTTATTTTAAACCGGGCATTTTATTACTAAACCAGTTGGTTGCACGATCTAAACCTGAAGCTGGGACTTCTTCATGAACAAGATATTCGCTTAAAGCTTTTTGAATTTGATCTTTTAATTCCGGTTTTGTTACTAATTCCAAACGCCCTGGCAAAACTCTTGTTTCGATTATTAATAGTTCGTTATCAAGACGCTTTGCAAACCAAAATCTATTCATAATATTCCAATCAGTTAGGCGCCCCGCAATTTTGATTCCTTTATTTGTAATTTTATATTCAATATTTTCAGGCTCAATTGTTGACATAACATACACTAAAAAAACAATAGAAATAATTAAAATTACTGGAAGAAAACCGTCAATTAAAAATGCGACTAAACCTGTAACTGCAGCGATTGCAATAATATTTATATAAAATTCACGATTTCGCCTTTTGAAGGGACGAGAAGGTGCAGACCATACAATTAAATCTTTTTCCGGAACGTTTTGTTGTACTGTTGTTACTACTTCGGGCATCAGGAATATTATACGTCAATTTGATATAATGCGGTAGGTTTGAAAGGAGGCGTCGCCTAGTGGCCTATGGCAGAAGTTTGCTAAACTTCGACCCCTAATCGGGTCTCGTGAGTTCGAATCTCACCGCCTCCGCCCAAGGTGTTCGGTCGCATAAGCGAAGCTTGTGGCGACCCACCTCGCAAGCTCGGTGAGGTCGCATAGTGGCCTAGTGCGTTGGTCTTGAAAACCAATATAGGGAATTTCCCTATCGAGAGTTCGAATCTCTCCCTCACCGCTTAGTTATGGCAAAAACTGAAGAAGAAAGAATTCAAGAAGAGTTAGATAAATTACAAGTTACAAAGAAAGTGATTCGAGATAGTATTGGAGGTTTAAGTCCTTTTTTTATGGGTTTAGCGGCAGAAAGTCTAGGATTAGAAAAAACTTCCGAAGGAGATTGGACAGAAGAAGAATATTTTGAAGCTTTGGAGGATTTCGATACCGAGAAAGCCGGAGAAAGAGCGCAAAAAGTGGGAATGATGATTAATTCTCTTGGCGAAGAATTATCAGAGGAGGATCAACAAATTCCTGAATGGCAATTATTATTTGCGGCTTTTAATGAAATCAATGATAAATTGGTGAAGTTTCCTCAAATTGTTGATGATTTATTTTCTGAAAGAATGCCGATATTCTTATCTGTAGATTTATGGAGAAAAGCGTCTTTTTTAAGTCATATGGCATGGAGATACCAAGAACAGCAGCAAGCTACTAAACAACCGATTGAGTGGTTGAGAAGTAAAGATATCGAAATCGCGTGGAATGAAAATCATGATATTGGAATAAGCGAACTCTATCAAAAATTCATGGATGGATATTATGATTAGTTTATCTTGCAATAGTTAAGCCAAAGACTTTTTGAGCCCCACTTTTCTTTAAAATTCTTATTGCTTCCTGGATAGTTGAGCCGGTTGTTGCGACGTCATCAAAAACTATGAAAGTTGGATCAGATCCTTCGACTGCGCTCAGGATGGCTCGCAGAGCCTCGTCATTTACCGCAAATTTTCCGCGAATATTCCGTACCCGTTCAATTGACTTTAAACCAACTTGGGTTTTGCCTTGTGAGGTTCTTGTTAAAATATTATTATCAAATCCCCAATTTAGCTTCTCTGATAACAATTTTCCTACTATTTCTGATTGATTAAAGCCACGCCAATTCTCACGGGATTTGTGCAATGGAATTGGCAATAAAACACACTTTTGAGGAAAAGAATGTTTAAAATTTTCAACTGTCAAATCTGCTAACTCTTTTCCCAAATCAAAGGCGAATTTATATTTTAGTTTTATTATTCCCTTTTGAATTATTCCATCATAGGCAAAAACTGAAAAAGTTTTAGTTGCCGGATCAAATCTATTTAAAATATGGACTTTGGAAACGCAATCTTCACAGAAATATTTTCCAGATTTATTACAATTAAGACAAGTTTTAGGGAAAACAAGATCTAAAAGATCCATCCTGATATATAATAAGGTCATGAAAGTTGAAAACAAAAGAGCATTTTTTAATTATTTTATCGAAGAAAGAATCGAAGCCGGAGTTGTACTTACCGGAGGCGAAGCGCGTGCAATTCGCGAAGGACACATAAATTTGAGCAATGCTTATGCCAAAATACTTTCTAATGAAGTTTATTTAGTGAATGCAGTTGTACCTATAACTGGCGCCAAAAATTATAACCAATCAAGAAGCCGTAAATTATTACTGAAGAGAAGCGAAATAATAGCTTTGGAAACAAAAATGAAGCAAAAAAAGCTAACTTTAGTGCCTACAAAAGTTTATACAAAACAAAGATTGGTGAAAGTTGAACTTGGGCTTGCTAAGGCAAAACATGAATATGAAAAGAAGGAAAGCTTGAAACAAAAAGATATTGAACGAGATATTGAAATGAACCTGAAAAATTGACTTTTAGGTTCAAAAAACATATAATATTTGCATTGGGGACGATCGGTTTCGACGTTTTAAGTACTTTGAAAATTAGCAAGCAGACATTGAATCTAAGTCTTAACCTAGATTCAAAAAACAAAAGCTAAATCTAACGATCAAGCTTCTGAAGTAAATCCTTTAATGGCTTTACTTGGTGTTGGTTCTAACCAATCAGCACTTGCTTTTGCTTAATACTAAGCAAAGCGCGGCATTCTTTTAATTGATCTCGACCATTTAAAAAGAGTGTAAGAAAGAACGAGATAGATATTAATCTTCGATTTAGGATTAAATATCGAAAAATTAAATCTTACTTTAAATTTATTTGGTTATTTTAATATTTAGAGGACATTTTTAAACAACATAAGCTTGTAGAACTAATTTCAAAAAACTTTTACGGACGAGGGTTCAATTCCCTCCGTCTCCACCAATTAGAGGTTTTTAACGTCTAGGGAATATAATTTGCTTCCTTCAAGAAGAATTATTTTTTTGTCGGTTTCTGAAACAACTAATTTTGTAGCGTTTTTGATATTGTCATTTAAATATTCACCTTTATAATTACCATCTTTATCTACGACCAATACCCTACTATTTCCAGGATCAAGAATATATAAATAGTTTGAGTCTTGGGTGGTAAAGATATCTGTAGCTTTAAGGGGTTCGTCAGGATTTTTAAGAGAAAAATCAATTGGGTTACCGCCTGAAAATCTTAAAATATTTCCATCGCTTGAAAGCAACCAAATATTTCCGTCTATCGTCCAAGCAATTACATTTGATAAATCGGGCTTCACGCCGTCTCCAAACCAATTTGTTTTAGCATCGAAATTTCCACCATCACCTGCATAACGCCAGACTGCACTATTGTTTTTATCGAGTAAATATAAATTTCCTGTGTAGGCATAAATTAAATTATTATTTCCAACACTTGTGTCTGGAGGAATAATATTTGTTGCGCTTTCAACTTCTATATCCCAAATGCCGCCACTACTTGTGACAAAATTGCGGTCTGAATAAGCTGCAACCATATTTGCATCTGGCATAACATCAGGCCCTGCCACAGGAGTTGCCTGAGATGTTCCGATCACTATACTTTCAAGAATTTTCTTATTTTTATCCAGGACAACCATTCTGTCATCTGAAGCTGCAATATCATCACCATGAAAATTACTGCTTAACAATGTCAAATCCAGATACATATTTGGTGTATCTTCATAAATTCCTGCGATTTGGCCAAGGGCACTATTAATATTATTTGAAAGAGATGAAATTTCCGGATCTTTAATATTTTTTGCAATCAATCCATCAACCTGGGTCTTTGCTTGCAGAATTAAATCACGAGCTTGACCATTATTTACACTTGCAATACTTTGAGCCTCATCAAGGTCGTGTTGAGCTGAACTTAAAATTGGCTGGTACTGTGCTTGAAGGCTTAATTTGCTTTGTTGTTTTTTGCCAAAAATAATACTTATAAATAAAAGTAAAAGAAGAATTGCTCCTGCTCCTGTTGCTATTTTTCTTTTTTTATAACTGACGGGATTGTTTAAATCGCTTTTAACATAAACTTCTTTATTTGGAAACGGAAGAATAGTTAAAATCCTGTCTATAATTCCTGCCAAGGCAAGGCGGACTGGACTAATTGGCTTTTTAATATTCTCTTTTGGAATTGGTGCGATCTTGGGGACTGGAATATCAGGCAAATCTTCCTGAACAGGCGCTGTTGTTGATTCTTCTTTTATAGATTCAAATTTTAGAGAAATTAAACAATCAGAATTTTGCAAAGTTTTATCATTTAACTCGTAAGTGTTTTTGGTAAAGACGGAAGCGGTTCCAAGGAAAAATTCATCACCATTTAAAATATTTCCTGAAATTGCAGTAATTTCATTCGGATTATCAATAAGCTTTGAAACAGATTCTCCTCTTTTTACCCAGCCTTCAATATTACCAGCACCTGCAAGAATAATTTTTTCTCCAATAACTGCTGCAGATATGATTTGTAAAGAATCTGAAGGAGTTGAAAATGTTTTTAAGATTTCTTCTACAGAATTTTTGAAGTGATTAAAAATATCTCCACTATTACTATTTATGTAAATTTCTTCCAAGCGAGTGGTAATTTCTTTCCCAAGCTCTGGATGAGAATTATTCATCGAGACAACTGTGAATATGCGGCCTTTAGTGTTAAATAATTCTTCGCTTATTGGCGTGAAGTCAGCAGAATATACCCAACCGGAAGGGTCAGGATTTCCAGCAAACTTACCGCGGATAATTTTAAAATTCACAGAGTAAAGGCAAAAATGAGCAGTGAAACTGCAAAAATTAAATGAACAATTCCTAAGATTTTGATTGGTAATTCAAAAGTTAAATTTACTGTCTCACTCATGATTTCAATCTGACGAACAACAACTAGAGCAAAAACGGAATATACGGAAAGACCGATAATGAAAAATATTTTTAAAATACTATCAATATTTACTGCTGCTGGTATTGCTATGGTTGTTACTGGCATTTTAAGGATGACTTTCTAATCTTAAGTCTGATAAAAGTTTATCAATTTTATCCGGGTGAGGAACAGCCCAAAATTCTACTTCCGGAACTTCAGCTGCTGTTTGAATAAGAACATCACCATAATCAAAAAGAGTTCTAATAACAGAGCCCATTTTTACAGTTGCATCTTCAATATGATCAAGCTTGGCATCGGTTACTTTTCTGTAGATTAAATTATCAAAATCGATATCAATTACACGAAGGTTTGTGACAATGTTAACTGTAAAAAACCAACTTAAAAAACCTTGAATTGCGATTGCAAGAGTTAAAAGATACCAGAAAAGAACTGCAAGGGTTTGAAATTTTAAAGGAAGAAATCCAAGTAAAGGGAAATAATTTAAGATAGCAGGAGCTACAAGCATTATAATGACAAGCGTTATCCAGCCTAAATTAGTAATTACATGGCGCCTTACCAAGAGAATAATTTTTTCGTCTGGCTCTTTATTTATAAAGCCAACACCATGGGGAAAGTAACAATAAGCACTTAGAGGATTATGGGTGTGATTTGGCAAGTCTTCGACATTACTAGGATTAATATTAAATTTTTGAGTTTCTCCTGATGATGGGTTTACGACTGGATCTGTATCTGGCGCATTTACAAAGACATCTGGCATATTCAAAGTATATCAGTCGTGCTCTATATTATAAAGAGGGCCAACAATCTGGATATTTGCAGGGGCACGAAGATTAAAATAATTTTTGAAATCATCACCGTTTACAGTCTCATTTCCTGCATCACCTGATGCTGTAATGCTTGTTGTGCGGCCAGTTGAAAAATCTACATTTACAGAAATATTACTAATATTATTAAAAGGCGTTACTCCTCTACTTTGGAGCTGACTTCTAACCTGGTCAGGACTCCATGTGTCAGTTCCTTCAGGATTTGGTTTATCAATCTGGTAAAGATGAGACTCGGTGCTATTGTCCTTTTCAGCAAGAAGAGCAGAATTTACAATGTCTGCTAATTCTGATGGACGAAGCCAGGCTGTGTGGTTGTTTTCAGCGCGCGACCCCCAATCGCAATAAAAAACAGGAGAAGATTTGTCATATGCGTTGTTATTTAAATCTGAAAAACTATTTACACTTCCGCTTGCGTCAACAAGACGCTTTGTCCAGGGAGTTGACGACCAACCGATGTCACTTGATGTAAATTCAAAACCGCCATGAGTTGCAGAGAACCAAGCTTTAATAGGATTTCCTCCATTTGTCATAACAATCCCTTTGGTAGCGTCAACTGCTTGCTGCCAGGCATCGTTATTTAATTCCTGTTTTACAACCTGACACGATTGTGACGGACAAATGCTTCCTGAACCATTATTGGTATAAGCTAACGCAAAACTTCTTGCCGCTATTGCTTGAGCTTTAAGAGCTTCAGCAGGCCAATTAGTCGGCATTTCATAAAGGTGTTTCAGATAATCATCAATATTCCAAGTGGTGTCAAAACTTTGGCCAAATTCATTGGTACCGACAACATGAATATTAATTCCATCATTATAATTTGTTGTGTAATCGGCATTATAGTAAGCTTGTAAAATAGTTTGAGCATTCTGGCCAGCATTTGCACGGCCTAAAGCTCCATATTGATTTAGGCCAACACGATTTGGAACTCCATAACTAAAAAATGCAAAAGCAGGACTAAAGCCTGGCGATTTAATTGTTGGAGAAATATCACTACTACATCCTCCATTCAAATCATATGCACTTCGAGAAATACCAAGACTTGCAAGTTTTGCTGCAATAAAAGCTTGTTGCCTTGCTGAGATACTTGCAAGATATGCATTTGCTTTAGCAACTTCACCCGCTAAAAATGTTGCCTGACTTGTTACCTGTTTTTGAACTGTACTAAGAGCATCTTGGCTTTTTTTGAGAGTATCCTGCTCGTTTTTCAAATCATTAATTTGATTTGCGTAAGAAATAATACTATTAGTATCTGCGCTTTGAACCTTTTGTTCTAAAATTAATTGCTGAAAAGCCTGATAGGCATTATTTGATAAAAGAATTAAAAAAAGCGGATCACTATTTGTCCTTAACCTTGTGTAATTATCAACAGTTTTTTGATTAAGAATTGTTTGAGTAAAACCCAAATCACTTTGTTTACTTGCAATAGTTTGAGAATAAATCTTCAATTGATCTGACATTGCAGAAAGACGAGAGTTTATACTATTTAATTGGGATTGAAGAGAGCTTAGGTTTTTTTGATTAGTTTGATTTGCTGCAGAAATACTTGAGGCAATTCCACTTAAAATTTGAGTGCATTGATCAGTTTTTCCTTCAGCAACAATTTGGGCTGGATCTTCGTTTTGACAATCACTATTAATATCTGCCTTTACAACTCGTACTTTTTCTTCTAAAGAAAAAGTTACGGCAAAGAAAAGAAAAACAACAAGAATAAATTTTAAAAATTTGGGCATGATTTATGATAGCTTACCAAGCTATGCTTATTATACAGGACAGTTGTATGCTAAAATTGGGGTAAATGTTGAAGAAAATAGTCGGCTTATTTATATTTTTGTTTTTAGGATTATTTTTAAAACCTGGGTTGGTTAATGCCGAAACAATGACGTGTAGCGAGACCAGCTTTGATTCTTCTAGAAATTTGCAGATTTGTTTAGGAGGTTTCACGAATGCAAATGAAATAAATAAAGTTAGTTTCAGTGCTTCTTGTACAGGCTCTGGGGCTGGAATTGTTAACGGTACTACTGTTCAGTGTTCATTTTCCCAACAAGATGCTAATTTATCTGGTATTAGTGCCGTTCCAGATAATTCAAATCCTGGAACTTATTATGGATGTTTTACATTACCAACCATAAATCCTGAAGTAAAATCGGCTCGTCTTACTTTTATTGATGGATCTTCTTCTTGTACTTTAAATGCAGACACATCCACAAATGCGAGCGGTGATGTTTTCCCCGGGCAGAATTCTGGTCCTGGAATTACCCCTACTTGTGTAGTAAATGGAGGTGGAACTGGTATAAATACAGCTGTTGGTTGTATTCCAATTGATAATCAAAGTGATTTGATTGGCTTTTTCTTACGCTGGGCAATTGGAATTGGCGGAGGAATTGCGTTTTTGTTAATTCTTTTTGCAGGATTTCAGATTATGACTTCAAGAGGAGATCCAAACAGACTTAAAGCTGGGCAAGAGCTTATGACTTCTGCTATTGCAGGACTTTTACTGTTAATTTTTTCAGTAATAATTCTTCGAATCATTGGAGTTGATATACTACAAATAAAAGGACTTTAAAAATGAATTTACTTGCACAATCACCTATTGATTTTAATGGTATTCAAAGTAAAGGTGAGCCTGATGCAACTTTTTCTGCCAGTACCAAAATTGGAGATATATTAGCAGCTGCTATCCCCTGGATATTTACAATTGCCGGCATGGTTCTGCTTGTTTATTTAATTTTTGGAGGAATTCAATTAATGTTATCTCGCGGCGATCCGAAAGCTGCCGGAGCTGCTAAAGCACACATTACAAATGCGTTAGTTGGATTTATAATTATTTTTATTGCTTATTGGGTTGTACAACTTATTGGAATTGTGTTTTATTTACCGGGGATAACAAATATATTTAAATAATTATGAAATTAATAGCTCAAGGAGTTGATATTGGTTCACAGTTTAACTCTCCATATGGAGAGACAGCTACGCTTGGTAATTTAGTATCTTTAATAGTAAAAATTGGATTTGTAGTTTCGGGAGTTTTAATTTTATTTTTTTTAGTATTTGCAGGATTTTCAATTATTCAAGGAGCTGGAAGCAATAATCCAGATGCCGCTAAGCGCGGGCAGCAGGCAGCAAGTGCCGCTGTAATTGGTTTCGTTGTTGTTTTTGCAGCCTACTGGATAGTTAGACTGATTGAGGTTATAATTAAAGTACCTATTATTTCACAATAAATGAGAAACTTAATCGCTCAAGCAACAGCACCAGATATAGGACATGTTCCCCTTCCTACAGCACTAAGCAATTTTGGTGATGTGAGCGGTGGCGGAATTGGGAAGTTTTTAAATTTAGTTCTTAAATTACTAATTGTTGGCGGCGGAATTTATGCTCTTTTTAATTTAGTTTTAGCTGGATATGCATTTTTGTCTGCAGGAGATGACCCGAAAAAAGTTGAGGGTGCGTGGGCAAGAATCTGGCAGACTGCAATAGGATTACTGTTTATGGCAGGAGCTTTCGTACTTGCGGCGATATTTGGGAAACTTATATTTAACGACTGGACATTCATTCTTAATCCACAAATTCCAATTATATGAAAAATTTAATTGCTGACATACCATTAGGACCAGGGTTTCAAGGAGTGGGACCTTTAGGGACAGGACAAGCATCAGATGCTGGAACAACCTTTAATAGCGCACTTTCAAAAGTAATTGGAGTTATGACTGTGGTTGCCTTTATTTGGTTTACTTTTCAAATGGTAATTGGCGCTATTCGCATACTTGCATCTGGCGGAGATAAAGGGGCAGTTGAAGCAGCACGCAAACAAATTACAACTGGAATTATTGGAGTTGTGATTGTTGTTGCTGCAATCTTTATAGTGAGCTTACTTGGGACAATACTTGGGTTGCATAATATTTTGAACCCCATTTGTATAATAAATAATAATTGTTAATTATGTATAAAAATTTAATAGCACAAGCACAAGGAGGTAGTGGAGGTTCTGGAGTTAGTAATGGCGGGATAACTAATCCTGCAATTGGGAGTTTAAATAACAATACTGGAGTAGGTTTTGTACAAGAGCTTATCCCCTCTTTGATTAGTCTTGCATTTCTTGCCGGTGCAATTTTATTTTTCTTTATGTTACTTATCGGAGGTATTCAGTGGGTGACAAGCGGCGGAGATAAAGGAGCAGTTGAGGCAGCACGGGGAAGAATTGCACAAGCTTTGGTAGGAATAGTTGTACTTTTTAGTGTTTTTGCTATAATAAAACTCATTGAAGGGTTTTTCGGAATTAATATTTTAACTCTTGACATTAACCCTTTAATAATTAAATAATAAAATACAAATGATGAATTTACTCGCACAAGCACAAAGTGGAACAGGCGGAACAACAGGTGAACAAACAATTAATTTACAGCCACAAGCTGGTTTAGTTCCCAGTGTTAGCGGTATAACAATAAGTAGTCTTCTGGGTGGTGCAATTAATTTAATTTTGGTAGCTGCTGCTTTGATCTTTTTTATAATGCTTGTGATTGGTGGAGTTCAGTGGATCCTTTCTGGAGGAGACAAAGGACAAACTGAAGCTGCAAGAGGAAGGATTACAGCTGCTTTAATTGGTTTGGTAATAGTATTTGCCGCTTGGGCAATTGCAAGTTTGGTTGGAAGTTTGTTTGGAATTAATATATTTAGTTTGCAGATAACTCCAATATCTAGTTTTAAGTAATTTGATTTATTTCTTGCCTATTCCTTGTTTAATTCTTCTTTTTCATTTACAATTTGATTATGAACCCACCAGAACCTTTGACTGGACTACAAAATATCTTTAGCAATATTGTTTCAATTGCTATTGGGCTTGCTGGAATTGGTTTTTTTGTGATGTTTGTTGTAGGAGGATTTAATTACTTAACAGCAGGCGGTGATGAGCGAAAAGTACAAGGAGCAAGACAAACGCTTACATATGCAATTGGTGGACTTGTTTTAATAGCACTTGCTTATTTAATATTAAAACTTATTTCGGATTTCACTGGAATAACGGGAATATTAAATTTCCAAATCCAACAAAATCCATAAGAGAGACTCTTTTACTTCCCTATTGTATAATTCAAGTATATTTATGAAATTGAAGTTAGTTGTTTTGTTGTCTTTAATTTTAGGAAGTTTGTCACTTCTTTTTATTAATAAAAATGTTTTTGCCAGAGACGGCGGACCTGCTGCGAGCGACCCTGATATAAACATAACCTTAAGAAATTGGAAACCTGCTAATTTTCCGAACCAATTAATAGACCATCCGCAAAATACAGATTTAACCGGGGCGCCACAGCTCTTGTATACTTTTGGGTCTCCAAACTTTACAAATTTTTATCAAATTAATGCCGTCGGGAGCAATAGCCCGGACTCTTCAAATGTTAATTCACCTGGAGCTGCAACGATTTCGTTTCAATCAGGAGATGACATAAAAGCACCAGTAGTGGGGAGAAGCATTGGGAGCGGATTTAATTACACAATTTTATATGCCACTTCAACTGATATTGTGATTCATAACGGACTGGAAGATAGTGTTGCTAGCGGCTACACAATTCATTTTTTAAATATTAATGTTAACCCCACTCTACTTCAGATGTATAACGATAATGAAGCAAAAGGGCGAACACAACTTGTTGCCATTCCCTGTGGCTACGTGATAGGAACTGCAAGCGGAGATCCGTTTGTATCTATTCGAGATACGGGAAGCTTTATGGACCCCAGATTTAAAGACTGGTGGAGTTCTGATTCACCTGGGGTTTGTAATGATGTGCCGCCTGGATATGTAACTGCTGGAAGCAGTACTCAACCGGCGACAAACACCGAGCCTTACGACCTGTCCACAAATGTACCATGCAATGAAACCAATTATGATATTTATAAAAGTACGGGAGGAACCGGAGCAGCTACCGAATTTCATTCTCTCAGGCCATATCCTGCAAGCCCATGTTACAAACAAACTCCTCCAAGTGAAATGGCAGCTCTTTGTTCAAATGATTTGGTTGTCATTAAACAAACTTCACCTAACTCTGCGTATCAGACAGGTTGCACTACTCCTGCTGCCGATGGGTCATATTCATGTAACTACGCAAATGTTCCAGAAAGCGCACAAGTTTCAATTGATTTAACTGGAGCACAATTGCCAATTCTCGGGAACACGCAAGATGTGCCGAATGGGACTTGGACAAGCCCAAACACGAGCGCTAATAATTTAGATGCTGCTCAGCGGGTAAATAATTATGTGAGCTGGTATTTAAACGGAGTTGTTGATAAAGCGGAAAACGATTTTTCAAGCAGCGATCCAAACTATTTAGTTAATTACTCTGGGCCACTTAATAAATTATTGCCTTTTGTCGGGCAAATACTTTCAAGAGAAAATATTATAACTAGAGCAGCTAATTCTGTAGCTGGACCTGCAACTTCTACTGATGAACAGGGGCTTCACAATAAAATAGTTGAATGCGATTTCCCTGAGCAAGCTGGAAGCATGCCATGTTATTTATATACAATAACCAGATTTATAAGTTTTCTTCAGGCAGTAAGCCCTAACAATACAATGACTCAAGGGCAAGGGGATGCTATTGCTAATTTGTCTACTATAAGAAGAATTACTGATTGGGTAGGCCACACCCCTCCACTTGAACAAGATTTTTCAACTGTAAGCGGATGGCTGCAAGCTTATTCACAATGGCTTGGGAATATTTGTATAACACCAATTTTTGGCTGCCCAACAACTCCCTCAACATGGTGGGCAAAGTTTTTTGCCTTTGTTCCTTTTTCTACAAACGAAGACAGAGTCGGTACTATTGGAACCAACCAAATAGCAAACACAACGCCAGCAAATAATTCTTGTAGAACGACAGGGGCTCCTTGTTCAACTACTTGCGCTAACGGGAAAACTTTTAGCGACAGCTGCCCTGGGAACGGATCGTTTGATTCATGCAGCCAGTGGGCGCAACAAGCGTGCGGTACGGTAAACAGCACTCCTCTATCAAATAACGGAGATACTACAAGCTTTGGGCAAACTAATCCTGGAGATGTGACTTTTACACCAAGTAATGGGACAAATAATATACATAATTTATATTTTGCTCATGCACAAGAAGATACAGAGCTTGCAACACAATTGCAAAACACTTTTAAGTCAATTGATGCAACAAGCAGCCATGATACCAATACTGCGCCTCAAATCGGGCCTGGATGTACGATTTTAAACACTAGAACAAATCCTGGAGATAATTTATATGGAGATATCGATAGAACAAAAGCACAAGGATATGCGCAAGACGATCAAAAAATATCGGGAACAGTAAATTTTACCGGAAGCTATACTTGTACTTTTAAACCAATTGTTAGTGTCTCAGGCAGCACGTTTGAAAACGGAGGAGGAATTAGCGGAAACTTAACATATACATGTACATCAGCGACTGCAAATCTTTCAATTTATACGCAGAGCCCGGAAGTCGGAAACATCTGGGATCAGCTTGTCGGCGGATCACAATCAATTTTTAAAAGATTTTTCCCACAAACCGGAGCCAACTCTCCAGTTACTCAAATCACAGAAACACCAGCACAAACGAATATTACTTATCAAGCTGGAGGAGATGATGAAGTAACTGCCGGAAATAGCGGCGGGGGCGGAGCGACAGCAACTGCAAATTTATATATTCCATATGTGGGCGGGATAAAAGATTATTTTTTAGATGCAATACAAACAGCTCTTAGGCCTCAGGGAATGGGAACATCCCCTGCATTAACAGCCTCCTCTAATTCGTCGAGTTCCAGTTCCGGGCCAATTTCCTGTACACCTGATGATTTTGCAGCAGCTTTTGGAGACCAAGCTAAAAATGCATCATGCATTGCCAATGCAGAAAGCAGATGTATACCTGATAACCATAATTTATCCTGTTTAAAAATTGGCGGTACACAGGATTATAGTTATGGACTTTTTGGAATAAATTTACTTGCTCATCCTGCTATTCAAGCTTTGACTCCTCCTGATCTTAAACAGCAATTTGATTCAATTGCACAGAGTGAAGGAAAACCTGCTGGATATTATTGGACCTGCAAACAAGGATTTACAACAATTGGAATAGCTGATGCTAGCGGACACATGATTAGCCCTTGTGTTATTGGAGATCAGGCGATTGTTGATAAATGTGTGCAATATTATTCTAATGCACAAAATAATATGAATTATGCAGCTGCGTTTGAACAAAGATTTGGTTGGAAATATTGGGGTACTGCTCCTCAATGTGGGCTTTAAGATATAATTTATTTATGAAGGAATTTATATTTAAATATAGAAAAATTTTAATTTTAATATTGGGGATTTTTATTGTAATTATTTTTGTTTTTATTTATTTAAATTCACGAGGACAAAATGTTTCGACAGATCAAAATAATTTTAAAGCCCCAACAGGTGTAAAAGTTAATGTTAACAACCAGACAGTAAATAATTTTTACAAAAGCGATACTTTTACCTATCCTACTGGAAATGCTGTGATTGACGAAAACCCTTATTACCAAATTGCATATACTTCAAATAATCAAGAATTTTTAATAACAATTTTATCTTCAGACCCTAATTCACAAAACCTGGCAGAGCAAGATTTTGTGAGTAAGCTTTCGATATCGCAAAGTACTGCATGTAAATTAAATGTGGAAGTAAGAAGTTATTCAAATCTAAACATTACAAGCAGTCCAAATCTTTCTAAGCTTAGTTTCTGTAAGTAATTTTTTATTGTATAATTGTTGTGAACCTTTAATAAATGACTAAATTAATTTCAAAATTTTTAATTTCTATAATTACAAGTTTGGTTTTGGTTTTCAGCATTGTTCCTGCTGCAATGGCACAAACACCAAATCCAGCACAGGTGGGAACACAAGGAGTAGGACAAGCACTGCAAGGAGCAGCACCAGAATCTTCTACCAATACTACGTCTGCAACTCCAGGGCCATGGTATAACCAGAACTTTGGACAGTGGTCTGCAAAAGTTTTTGACTCTTCTAACCCAAATGAGATATTTGGAGAAAGATACACATACGCACAGGTTAACTGGATTATTAATTCATTAATTGCGGTGATTATTGGATCTGATATTAGTAGCTGCATTTCTTCTGGCTCAAACGGAAACGTCTCGTCGATAGGTACTTGTGCAGCAAAATTATTACCAAGCAACCAAACAAGTAATAATACTGGAATGAAAGGTGGAACTTTTACCGCTTTATCTTATTTAGGTGGAACATTAATGAATTTTAAACCTGCATCTGGAGTAAATTATACCAAGCAAATCGCTTCTAATTTACATGTAATATCTCCAGCTTATGCTCAAAGCACAAGCGCTGGTTTTGCAACGCTTTCTCCTGTTCAATCTTTGTGGCAAGTAGTGAGGGATATTTCTTATTCTTTAATGGTTGTAATAATAATTATTGCTGCCTTTGCAATAATGTTTAGATTAAAATTGTCTCCTCAGCTTACAGCTTCTATTCAATCAATATTACCACGTATTGCCGTTGCATTAATTTTAATCACTTTTTCTTATGCAATCGCTGGTTTTTTGATTGATTTAATGTATGTAGTTATTGGAGCGTTTGCTGTTATGGTAAAAATAGGAGGTTCTACCTTAAGTACAGGTTCGGTTCTATATCTTTTTGGTCAGCTTAATTCTATTAACGGACTAACAAGCCTTTTTATCGGGATGTTAATTTTTATCGTGCTATTAGTAGGCGGCGGAGCTTTATTAACGTTAGGAGCAATAAGTGCTGGTGTGATTTCTGGTGGTATAAGTGTATTAGGTATACCAGTTGGTATTATTATTGTATTGGTTGGAGTTATTTTTGTAGGGTGGATTATTTTGCGTTTAATTTGGCTTTTGGTTAAAACCTCTGTTATTACTGTTCTTTTAATTATTGCTTCTCCGTTTATGATTTTAGGTGACACTTTAGATATTGGTGGTGGATTTATAAGTTGGTTTAGAACACTTGCTGCTAATTTAGCCGTTTATCCAACTGTAACAATCATGATTTTTTTGGCTCACTATTTCTTTTGGGGATGGGCAGCTGGTGCACTTACACAGATTTTTCCTACCAATAATCCTTTTAATACTTATGCCATTTCTGCTCTTAATATAAATGGGACGTCTGGTGTGATTAATTTACCTGGCATGCCTATTGGTACATCTATAATTGGTTTTTTTGCAGCTTTTATAATTGTATTTTTAATTCCAAAAGCTGCAGATGTAGTTGAAGGAATAATTAAAGGTAAAGGTGTGGATGTTGGAGGTGCTGTTAAAGAATCTCACGGTCCAGTTCGAGCTCTACTCGCATCTCGTGCTGCAAGTTATGAAACTTATAAGAGATCGTTGCCAGGAGGCGATCCAAAATATGTTGATCCAGTCGCACAATTCCTTCGATCAACTGGCATTATGTAAAAGATTGATTATTTAAAATAATCGCGGTGTTGAGATGTAAAGGCAGATTTAGCTTGCATCCAGTTAAGCCCAAATGCGTCGTTTTGAATGAAGTTAAAACCTTTTGATTTGTTTTTAATTCCAAACCACAGCTTAAGGATATTTTCTCTAATAGAGTTATCTAATTTTAGTTTTTTGACAACGTTGCTTAACTCTTGTC
This sequence comes from Patescibacteria group bacterium, assembly GCA_035549555.1. Taxonomy (NCBI): domain Bacteria; species Patescibacteria group bacterium. The sequence goes on along the minus strand of DASZQR010000010.1, from coordinate 681,730 downwards.
CGTTTATCCCTGATCCTTGTCCTTTCATAATAACGTCGTATAATTTTTTTGCGGAGCCAAGATCTTCTAAATAATATCCTGAAAACGGAGTATTCCCAACTTCTTTCCAAGGAATATTGTTTGCTGAGACCGAAGCTGAGCCATTACTCCAAATTTCTCTTCCTACATGTTGTAGAACTTCAAACAGATTTACTTTTCCGTCTTTGTCTTTAGTTATTCCATATGCATCAATTTCAGAAGTTGGTTTGAATGTTATAGCTTTTAAAGCGTTTCCAATAGTTTTTCGAGGGAGAACTACAGGAAATTTATCGATATTTTTAACATTTTTATATTGTAATGACCATTCACCTGCTTGCCCCATAGCTTCAGGGGTACCACCAGTCGCTTTGGCAAAAAGCCTTTCTTGTGGATGCATAACCATCCACATTGCTGGACTTTTAAAATGACTTGGTGCTGCATTTGGAATTGGTTTATTTCGATCATTTCTTTTTACAACGTGGCCTTCATTATCGTAGTTATATACACTATCATATTCTTCAAGAACACTTGTAGCATATATAAGGTTCCAAGCGACAGCTTCTGCTTTTTTAGCATCTTCTTCGTTCACTCCTGTTTTATCCATTAGGAATTGCCACATACCCTTTCTAAAAGAGTCAAACTGTTCGTTTGTTTTAATATCAAAAACACTCCTTATTTCGCCAGGGTTATTCATGTCATTATTTGGAATATGTATAAATCTGATACTCTTATCATCTGAGATGACTGTGGAGTATAGTGCCGCTGCGTTAAATACTCCATTTATTTTCATTCCATTTTCTAATGTCGAATTCTCTAGCTGATATCCTAGTTGGTTGTCTGTTAGTTTATCGTATGAAACTGCTGCTCTTTTATAAGCTGCAAAAGACCATATAGAGGCACGAGCTTTCCATTCTTTAGTTATTATTTCTCTTTCTTTCGGATTATTATGTCCAATAAGTAAAAATGCTGGAACTTTTAATGTCATATCTACTGGGGCATATGCACCTCTTTCTACTGTTTCATATATTTCAAGTTGTTGTTCCGGCGAACCTTCTCCAGAGGCCATGGCAAAGCCACGAGCAATATCTTCGGCTGTAAGCCCTGTCGCTCCACCTTGCTGCAACATTTGTATATAAGCAATCATTTGTTGCATTAATTGTTCTTGAGTATCTGGTTTCGGAGGTTGTTGTTTTTTAAGTTCTTCATTAAGATATGATTTTGCCTGACTTTCTAATGCTTGTGGTGGCAAACCCCAACCTCTAACGCCGATTTCTCTTTTTAAAGGTGCTATTTTGGGGCTGTTTTCTGGTGCTCCTCCTGCTCTTCCAAGAGCTAATGCCATATTTAAAACAGCAACATCTCTATATTCACTTAGAATCCCATCATAAGCGTCATTCCAGCCTTCTACTCCTTTTTCAAAGTCTTCTAATTCTTCAACATTGAGTGCGTTTATTTTCCCGTATGCAGTTTTATAGTCATTATTCAGTTGGATATCTATTAATGCGTTTTTAAGTTGTTTAAAGACGCCTTGTTCTTGTGCAGAACGAATAATACGAGCTCTTTCTGTTTTTAATGTTTTTTCTTTTTGTGGATCAGGATTGTTAATTAAAGTTTTTAATTCATTTTGGACTTCGCTAAAAGGGCGAGGAAATTCTTGTTTAGATTCTGCTCCACTTCCGCCTCTTTCAAAAACATGATGACCACTGGGCCTTGGCATTTCAGGCCTTTTTCCAAAATCAGGATTGAAACCCATATTTTCTGGTGTCATGTTTGTATCTGGAGAAACTCCATCGGGCATAAGTGTATTTTACCATTTTTGGCAAAAATTGACTAGTTTTTATTATGGGATTATAATTCTGATCATGAGATTTATAGAAAGACTTTTTGGAAAGAAACCAAAAGATAATATCAAACAAAAAAGTAATATAGATACACCAGACTGGTTACAACAAGTTGCTGAACTAAAGACTTTAAACAAAACTTCTTCAGAAAATGCTAAATCGAAAGAAAAGGATATGTTTAGAGGAGAAATTGAAGCAAAATACTCTTTAACTAAAAGACTAAATATATTAAGAGAGCGATGCCAAATTCTTGGTGTAAATAATTTATTACACGAACTGAAAGATGTTTTTCCGGACGCTGACAGTGTTTCTGATGTTGAATTCGGGATTGCTTTTAATAGAGACTATATAATTACAAGCGCAGGGTATAAATTGTTTAGTCCACACAGAGACTATATTAAAATTAAGGAGTTTTTGGAAAATTATACACTTGATTCGTTAAGAAAGACGACATATTTGGAAGTTTTTGCAATGCAAAAACTTACTAAGCGCATAACAACTACAACAGGAACAGGTATTAATGACAGTTGGGATGAAAATATAGATGTCGACGTGTTTAATCTAAGGTTGTTTGAAAACAAAATTGAATTTAACGGAACAACTGTAAGTTTTCCGGAGAGTGGTACAAAGCAGAATCTTCAGCAAAGTTTAGTTAATTTTCTATCTTACCGTTAAAATTTAACATACACCTTCAAAGACCTGGCCACAGGAACATTGATACCCTGGCTCAATCTTTTTTTCAATAACTTTGTGACAATATGGGCATTCTTTGACGTATTTGGCTTTTTTCTCGCCTAAATTTGCTTGTCTAAAATTGCCCATGCCGTCCATGACATAATTTCCAAAGCGAAACTCAAGCTCCTGATTTAGCGAACCTGGGCAAGCATAAGTGTTTATTTTCCAGCCTTTTTCCTGCATTAACCTTTCTGCTGCCGCCCCGGAGCGGATATAATCTCTTTCGTGAACTGCAAATTCCAATTCAATACTCATTTGCTTTGCAATTGGCAAGGCATCCCATACTGCCCTACTTTTAATTTTTCTTGGGGCGCCTTTTTTTATTTCTTCTAACGCTTTCGAATCAAGATCTAAAAAATCTAAATTGGAGGTTAAAAAGGCAGCTTGGCGCAAATCATCCGGATTAAAAATCAAATCTTTACCTTCTTTAATTAATAATTTATCAGCAAGTAATAATAAATCCTGGGGAGACAATTTCGAAGGGATTCCGTAACACTCCAGCACTTTCATACCCAAAAGATGTCTTACTTTAGCAATATTAATTCTTGATTCTTTATAGGGAGAATTACCTCCTGAAGGACTAAAAGAAATAATAAATTCATTTTCTTTTGCTTGCTTAGCTTTTTGATAATAAAAATCTATTGCGCCTGCAGTCTCGGCAGATGATAATTCATTGTTGTTACCAAAATTGACAGCTACTTCTTCGCGAGAGGTTAGATTAATAATTTTACCTTCTTGAGTGATAGCAATATACCAAGGATTAATTCTTTCTTCTAAGTTTCTGTCTCCTGCTTCAATGACAAGGCCGGCAAGATCGTGGGCAATAACCCAGCTGCGTTTTTTTAAAGAATATTTTTTATAGATTGCAGTATCAAATACTTTTTTTGTTTCTGTGAAGTCAAATTGAGAATTTATTTTTTCTTGACGATCTACCATATCTGCTCGGAATTAAACCCTTGTTAGTTTTCCGACTATACGGTAGCGGCACTGCGAGGGAATTACACCCTACTTCCTTAAACACAAAGATAATTTTCATATTAAACTTTCATTCTTTAAAAACAAGGAGTGTTTTGTGCGTGAAAATGCTATAATGGTTGCTTAAACTGCTTCACAGAGTAAAGTTAAAGTAAGGCATAGTTTTTTAAAATGGAACAGCATCCAGTACCACAAAATATTAGTAGCTATCAGTTTCACCTTGTGGGGGACATGACGCTGAAGCAGTTTTTGGAAATTGGAGGAGGAGTCTTGGTTGCAGTTTTATTTTATGCAACTGGGCTTCCAGGGATAATTAAACTTCCATTAATTTTAATATCTTGCGGACTTGGCGCCGCACTTGCTTTTGTACCACTTGAGGAACGTCCACTTGAACAATGGATATTTGCCTTTTTTAGATCTGTATACTCGCCTACTCAATTTCATTGGGATAAAAAACAGGACGTTAAATATTTTGCAGATGAGAGCGCGACTGAAAATACTGGAGCATCAACCCAAAATACAAAAACAAACCCTGTTTCAAATATTCCATTTTTGAATAAACTCGATTCATCTGAGAGCTCGTATCTATCTAAACTTGCGGGGGTTTTTAATCCAACTGTTTCACAAACCGCTACTCCAGCTATAGAAACAAAACAAGAAATACAAACACATAACGAAACAGTGATCAATCACCCAAGCTTTAATCCTAACCCTATTAATTCTGCTTCGCAGAGCGATTCAACACAAACACAAACTACAAACACGCAAACAATTCCACAGATAAACGCAAACACTGACAATTCAAGAATAAATGTCACAGCAAGCTTTAACACAAATAGCTCAGGAGATATTTTGACAGAACACATTCAAGGCGGAGAAACTCCAATACAAGCTACGCCGTCCGTACAACAACCCAAGGAAGTTGTTGTTCCAACAAGCGGACCAATATCTGTTGAACCAACAATTGAAGAGAGACCAAAAATTGTAGTACAAGAAATTAAAAGACCTGTTGAAAAGATTGATATCACTCAAACTGCTGTAAACCCAACACTTATTGGGGGTGCAGTTGGCGATGCACAACAAGCTAGCTTTTCAGTGAACGCTGCACCACCTTCTTTGCCTACAATCCCTAATACAATTTCTGGTCAAGTGATGGATTCAACAAGTCATATAATTGAAGGGGCTATACTTGAAATAAAGGATGCTGAAGGACGAGCTGTACGAGCACTTCGCACAAATAAGGCAGGACACTTTTTGATTGTTACACCGCTAATTAACGGAAAATATAATATCGTACTTGAAAAAGAAGGATATAATTTTGAACCGATTGAATTTGAAGTAAACGGAGGTATTATTCAGCCAATTGCTATTCGAGCAAAAGCAATAAATTAAAATGCAAAACAACAATCAACAAAATCAGTCTCAACCAATACAAAAAACTCCCAACAAAACAGTTGATAATGCAAAAAACATGATTGGAAAGATTCCTTTTTTGAATCTTCCTGATTTACCGCTTATTTCTACAACACAGGATGAACTTCCAATTGCTGATATAACTGACGATTTAGTTTTATTTAAAGATGGAGGAGCAGCTTTGGTCATGGAAACTACTTCACTTAACTTTGGATTGTTATCTGAAAAAGAACAACAAGCCGTAGTTTATTCATATGCTGCACTTCTTAATTCACTTTCTTTTTCAATACAAATACTTGTTAGATCTCAGCGAAAAGATATAAGCAATTATTTAACTTATTTAGCTGAAGCTGCTAACAAGATTTCCAATCCTAAACTACAGGTTGTTATGAACTCTTATAGGACTTTTATTGCTGAGATTGTTAAAAAGAAAAATGTTTTAGGAAAGCGATTTTTTATCGTTGTACCATTTTCTCCACTGGAACTTGGAGCTAAACAATCTTTTTCGACAGTCACAAAACGAGGGCCACTTCCCTTTCCTAAAAGTTATATTTTGAAAAAAGCACAAGTGGCGCTTTATCCAAAACGAGATCATTTAACAAGACAGGCTGGAAGACTTTCTATAAAATTAACACAATTAAATACAAACCAATTAATAGAATTATTTTATGAATTTTATAATCCGACGCCGCCAGCAATTACTGATAAAGGAATCAAATGAAAAACTCTAAACCACAGATTTCGAATCCATTAATTGAATATGCAAAAGGTGAAATGAGCGTTCAAGATATTATTGCTCCAAAAGAATTTGAGATTGATTTTGATTATGTAAAAATTGGAGACACTTATCTTCGAACTCTTTTTGTGGGAGGGTATCCGAGATTTGTAACTCCAGGATGGCTTGAACCTGTTATTAATTTTAATCATTCAATGGATATTTCTTTTTATATTTATCCAGTTGAAGGCAAAGATGTACTTGATGATTTGAAAAGAAAAATTACAGAAATGGAAGCTGAAATATCAACTGATATACAGCGCGGGAAAATAGTTAATCCATCAACTGAGGCAAAACTAGAAGATGCGCGAGCGCTTCAGGAGCAGCTTGTGAAAGGAGCTGAAAGATTTTTTGAGTTTTCATTTTATATAACTATTCCTGCTGCAACCTTGGAAGAACTTAACCATGTAACAAAACAAGTAGAATCAACGCTTGGATCACTTTTGATTGTAGGCAAAAAAGCTTCTCTTGATATGGAGAGAGGGTTTTTGTCTACAGGACCGATTGGATTTGACAGACTTTCAATAACGAGAAACATGGATACAACTTCTCTTGCCACAACATTTCCTTTTACATCTGCAGAATTGTCTTCTGATACAGGAATTCTTTATGGAATAAATCCTCAAAATGAATCATTTATTATTTTTGATCGCTTTAGTTTGGAAAATTATAATATGACAATCTTTGCTACTTCTGGAGCTGGAAAATCTTTCTTTGTGAAACTTGAAAGTGTACGATCTTTAATGCTTGGAAGCGAAATAATCATTATTGACCCTGAGGCGGAATATAAACCTTTAACTGATGCAGTGGGCGGAGAATATATTTCTTTTTCTTTTAATAGTCCTGCTAAAATTAATCCTTTTGATTTGTCGCAGATTTATGAAGAGGGAGAAAACCAACTTGGACTTAAAATACTTTCGCTGCATTCACTTTTCAGAGTTATTATGGGAGAACTAAATGCAACACAGGATGCCATGCTTGACCGCGCTCTTGTAATGACATACCGCTCTAAAGGGATTACACAAGACCCTGGGACACAAACTAAAGAGCCGCCGCTTATTGAGGATCTTTATAAAACATTGATTGGAATGGAAGTACCTGAAGCACTTGACCTTGCTGCACGAATTGAAAAATATGTAAAAGGATCATTTGTTGGAATTTTTGATCAACAAACAAATATTGATATTACAAACCCTTTTACTGTATTTTCTATTCAAGACCTTCAGGAAGTACTTCGACCGATTGCAATGTTTATAATATTAGACTTTATATGGACAAAAGTGAAAAAAGATAAAAAGAAACGCTTATTAATTGTTGATGAAGCCTGGATTATGATGAGATATCCAGATACGGCACAGTTTTTATGGAGCGTTGTGAAGCGGGCACGTAAATATTTTTTGGGGCTTACTACAATAACTCAAGATGTGGAAGATTTTTTGGGACAAGATATTGGAAAAGCTATTGTTACAAATTCATCGCTTCGTGTTTTATTGAAACAATCCCCTGCTGCAATTGATAAAGTTGGAGATTTGTTTTATCTTTCACAAGGAGAAAGGCAACTTCTCATGGCAGCAAACGTTGGCGAAGGAATATTTTTTGCAGGACCACACCATGCACCAATTCGCGTGGTTGCATCACCTGAAGAATATAAACTTATAACTACAAAGCCGAGCGAAGTAATAGACAAGAAGGTATAATATGGTATGGTTCCGCTTGAACTTATTAATTCAGAGAATTTAGGACTTGCTTTAGAATCTTTTTCATACTTTACACAACATCCTCAAGAAATATCTTATGGGAAGATAAAAAAAGATGAACTTATTGATTTTATCTTAGATGTAACCAATCAAGAAGATATTAATAAAGCAATTTCTGTATTAAATAAGCTTTATAGAGAAAAACTTGCTGAAGAAAATAAACCTGTAGCTCCTCCCCCGCAACCAAGCGTAACAGTTCCACTTAATTCAAAAGATTTGGTTGCAGCTCTTGATAAATATATTGCTGACAAAAAAGAACAAGCGAGACTTTACGATGAGTTTGTTGGCAGCTTTGAAAGACAAGAGGAAGCAAAAGCTTACCAAATGAAGCTTGAAGATGAAGCACAAATCAGACAAATGATCCGTCAAGATGATCAAAGGTTTATTCAGGAAACTGTAAAGCGAACTGCAAAACAACAAAAAATAACTAATGAACAAGCAAAAGAGTTAGTTCAACAAAGAATTAATAATTTAAATAAGACAACTCCTCAATTTAAAACAAGAGTTGCAGAAGAACTGCGAAAAAGTATTGCAGTAAAAAATGAAGTGCTTCCTGCAGAGACAGAAGAAAGAATCACACAAGCTGTAAATGATTACACTGATCGCGGAATTGTTCCTGATTTAAGAAAAATAAAAGCTTTTGAAGATCAACCTAAATCAAAAGAAGAAGTAAGAGAGGAAATAATTCAGGCTGTTACTAGTTCTGCAAGCGAAAAATTAACAGCAGAAGCTCAAGAAAAAGTAGATAAATTAGTTGATGAAGTTATTAAGGAGGGAAGAAAAATTGATAACGATGAGGTAGTCGCAAGAGTAAGGCTTGCTGAGCCAATTATTGTAGCGCCAGAACAAAAAACTGTGCCTGTTGTTTTAAATAAAGAAGAAGTAAGAATTTTAGATAACGATCTTCAAGAATTACAAACTAGCAGAGAACAATTTATTGAAGATAAGGCAACTAAAATTGCGAGTAACTTAAGAAATTCAGGGCTGGTAAAAAATTTGACTCCCAAACAAGTTAATCAGATTTCAACAGAAATTTCTCGCGACAATGCAGAAAAATTAGAACCTTTAGCAAAGCAGGTTGAAGGAAAAACAATAGAAGACAGACAAGTATTGCTTTCACAAATACAAAAACCAGCTAACCCAGTTGCCATATTAGGACCTGCAACCGACCCTAAATCGTCTATCTATCAAAATATTCCAGATGCACAAATTATAGCTGCGAAAATGGAGAAATTAAGAATAAGAGCTGCTACTGAAGAAGATTTTATTGAAAATGGATTGTCAGCAGAATATGACAAAAACATAATAACTGCTTTGAGAGGAGATCCTCTTGAAAAATTTCAAGAAGTTGAAGAAGAAGAAAATAAAAAAGGTTATGAGTTTGATTTTAATAAAGCATATGATTTATATCAAAAGTTTTTTAGGAACCAAGAAACTATTATTACTTCTGCTGAAACTGCAATACAACTAGCGCAGCCTGAAATTATTCCTTTTATTTTTGATGCAAGTATTGGATCTTATGCAGGATTTACAATTGCATCGTCAATTGTAGCTGAAGCAAGTAGTAATGCAATAGCAACACAAGTTTTTAATCCCCGACTTCTGCAAATCTCAAACGCAATGCTTCCATCAACTAGTTTTGCATTACCTGGTGCAACAGGAGTAACGATAAGCGAAGGAGTTGTAGGACAACTTGCTGGGTACATATCACTTGGAGGGGCGCAAGGGGTACCTGTTTTTATTATTACAGGAGGACAGGCTGGAGCAACACTTCTTGCTGAAGGAGCAACAACTTTTTATTTGGGAGCTCCTCAAGCAGTTGCAGCTCTCGCTGAAAGTGGTGTAGCAGAGCTTGGAACGGGAATTTTTGCTGAAGGATTAACAACTGCAGCAAGCCTTGGAGCAGAAGGTGGAGTAGTTGCTGCTACGGCAGTTGGCGGAACAGAACTAGCAGTTGCAGGAACTGGAGCTGCAGCCGCTACCGCAACCACTGCAGCTGGGGCTGCTACAGCTGCCACCGGAGCATTAGGCGCACTTGCCGGATTTATTGCAACACCTCTTGGAGCTTTAATTACAGGATTTTTGGTTAGTAAAATTCTACCTTTAATTAAGAAATATATTGTTCCTATTTTTGCCGGAATTGGTGCATTAGTTGGAGGAGTTGTTTTTGGAGGATTCGGAGTTTTGGGAGGGGCAGTAGTTGGGGCAGGACTTGCAGGAGGATTAACAGCTGGAACAATAGAAGGAGCTGTAGCGACAGTTACTGGAGGAATTGCAGCACTTGGAACAGCGTTTGCGACGGCAATTATTGGGCCATTTATTGCTGCTTTAATTGGAATTCCAGTTATTGTTGCTTTAATTTTATTTATTATAAATAGCGGAGCCTATGTGGTACCTCAAGGGACTGGTTTTTCGCTAGGAACAGGCGGAGGAGTTAATATTAGTGAGCCATGCGATACTGCTTCTATTCCAGGAAATCCAGCTGCTGCTGCAGTTTGTATAGTTGATGCCCTGATTCAATCTAATTTAAATCCTCTAAATTCGACTATGTTTACATCCACAAATTGGAGCGGTTTTGTAAGTTCATTACCAGCTCCTGTAGTAAAACCAATTCACGATGTTACTGCAAATAATTTTAATCTTCAATGTACAGCTCTGGTTGCAGCAAGCGCCGCTTATGCTTATAGTCAAAACTTTTTACTTAATCACCCAAAAGCTTGCGGTTATCTTTATACACCACCAAGCGGTTATACAGCAATACACGGAACCGCAGGAATTGCTGCAGGAGATTTTTTTATAATTGATGGAACTCCAAATTGCAGTTCTGGAACAGCAGGGCATATTGGCGTGGTAGAATCAGTTGACGGAGCATTAATTAGCTGTGCTGATGCTAATTATATTGGACCTGGAGCGGTGAGAGTTGCTCATGGATGTTTTGCGTTATCACAAATTACTGGATATTTAAGAAAACAATAGAATATGAGTAGAAAATGGAAAATAATAATTGCTGGAGTTGTAATTTTTATAGTTATTATAATTATTTCTTTTCTGACTTCAACTCAAAAAAACCAAATTCAAGGACCGCTTACTATAACAAGCTCAGTACCTTCCAACCAAGCAAGTAATGTTAATGTTTTTGATCCAATTACAATAACTTTTAATCAAAATATAAATCCTGCTTTGATTGGTGTTACATCAACTCCAAACGAAAACTGGAGTATTTCTCAAAATTCACCAGCCACAATTACAATTAACCATACACTTTATCTTCAAGAAAACACATCATATCAACTCTCAATTAATCAAAGCGGAGTCTCTATTGGAATATTAAATTTTAAAACAGCTCAAGACCAAAACGATCCGCGGCAATTACAACAATTACAGTCAGATCTTAATAAAGATTATCCCCTTGCATCACTTACACCTTACGAAACTGCTGATTTTAAAGTAGTTTACAGTGCACCACTTACACTGGAAATAGATCTTAAAAGTGCTATTAGTTCACAAGATGCAATTTCGCAAGTAAAAACATGGGTAAGCACAAACGGAGTTGACCCTTCAACACATACTTACAGGGTAGTTCCTAGTAAATAAATTATTAGCTTTGGACTCTAACTGGCATAATTAAATGAAGAAAGTTTTCGTTTTTACTGTCTACAAAAATTACAGGAGAAACTGCATCTGTTAATTTCATTTCAACACTATCCCCTTCTGCATTATTCAGGAAATCTTCTACAAATTTATAATTAAACAAGACTTCAAGCGACGGGCCTTTTATCTCTGCTTCAATACTCCCTTTTTCATTGCCAGCCTTTCCTTCGCTTGTTACTGTGAGAGACCCTTCGACTCCATCAGAATTTCGCTCAGGATGACCTATGGTCATTTTGATTAAATTGCCAACGTCTTTAGCAAAAATACTTGCTAGCTTTACACTTTTAATAAGATCATTTTTATCAACACTTACAAGAGTAGTTGATGAAACGGGAATAATTTTTCCAAAATCAGGAAAGTTACCATCAATTAAACGGGTCGTAAAAAAGACATCGTTTATTTTTATAACAAGCTGATTTTCTGTTTCTTTAGATTCAATTAAAATCTCTTTGGCATTGTTTCCTATTTTTAAAAGCTCAAGAAGAGAGTTTTTGGGAATTATAACCGGCTTTAGGGATATTTCCTTGGATAAATTGACTGTGGTTTTTGATAAACGGAAGCCATCTGATGCTACTAGAGTTAATTTCGAACTTTCAAATATAAATAACACACCAGTTAGAACTGGGCGAGCAACATCCGCTCCAACTGCAAAAAGAATTTTAGTTAAGGCAGCTTTTAATTCATCAAAAACTAAAGTAAAACTTTTTTTATCATCTATTTCATTTGGGATTTTAGGAAAATCGTTTGAAGGTGTTACTGGTAAATTAATTTCTGAATTTTGGGAAACTATTTCCATTTTTTCATTTTGTGCAATTAAATCTATTTGGCCTTTATTTAAATTAGAAATGATTTCCTCAAAATATTTTGCCGGAATTGTAATATTTCCTTCCTCTTCGACTTTAGCGCCAATCGAAGTTGAAATTGACATTTCAAGATTGGTTGCTGAGATTTTTAGTTTTGTTTTATCTGTTTCTAATAAGAAATTACTAAGAATTGGGAGAGTTGTACGTGACGCTATAAATCGTATTGCTGTTTGTAAGTTATTATTCAGATCTTCCTGAAGTACTTGGACTTTCATTTAATCCACATAATAGCAATTTATAAGTTTTAGTCAATAAAGTGTTAGTTTATATAATTAAATAGTAGAAGCAGTAGTAGTAATGTGGGTATGTGGATAATAGCTTTGAGGTGAATTTCGGGTGAGGTGTGGATAGTTTTGTGGATAACGCAGTTTTCATGGTGGATAAGTGGATAATTGTTGGCGTTTGTCCACAGGACAACCTCAAAGGATCTGTTTTATCCCCATGATATCCTCACGAGTTTTGGCATCGCTTGAAGCTAGAGAAGTTACTTTTTCCACAGCGTGCATGACAGTGCTATGATCGCGGCCGCCAATTGTTTGGCCGATTTCATCAAAAGGCAAACCTAATTCAATCCTGAGAAGATACATTAATATTTGCCTTGGACGCGCGACTGATTGAGAACGGACATGACTTAATAAAGCTTTCTTGCTTACAGAAAAATGAGTTGAGACTGCATCAAAAACTTTTTCTGGGCTTACTTTTTCTTTTGGAGTTAAATTTTCTATACCATCCCCTCCTTTACTTAATAATGATTTTACGAGATTTTCGTCGATGGGAATATTTTTTATCTTACTTTCTGAAAAGAGGCGAGTCAGAAAACCTTGAATTTGTCTTGCCCCTTCGATATTGCCTGCAATAATACTTACAAGTTCTATTGGTAGTTCAATTCCCTTTTCTTTTCCTTTAATTTGAATGATGGCACATTTTAATTCGAAGTCAGCTTTTCCTATATCAACAGTTAAGCCCGCTTCAAATCTGCTTTTTAATCTGTCTTCGAGATTTTTAATTTTTGAAGGTTCTGTATCTGAAGTTAATATAATTTGCCCACCAGAACCGACTACAGCATTAAAGGTGTGGAAGAACTCTTCCTGGACACCTTCTTTGCCGCTTATAAACTGAATATCGTCAACAAACAAGCCTTGAAGCTTTCTGTATTTATCTCTTACTGCTTGCGTTGTTTTATTTCTAATTCCCTGCACTACTTCATTTGTGAATTCTTCTGCAGAACACAATAATACTTTTGCATTTGGATTTGATTTAATCATTTTAAATCCAACTGCTTGCATTAAATGGGTTTTGCCTACTCCAACTCCTCCCCAAATAAAAAGCGGGTTGTATGCAATACCAGGAGTTGCTGCAATGCTTTGGGCTGCGGCGTAGGCCATTTGATTGCTTCCTGAGACAGCGAAGTTTTCGAAAGTGAAACCTAAACGAATATTACTTGAAACTAGTTTTTGAGTTAGATCTTCATCTTTGTCATCTTCGGCAAAAAGAGGCGCGATTGGAATTTCTTTTTTTGGAGCGACTGAGGCGACTGCTCCAACTGTGAATTCTAAATCGACTGGTGCATCAACTGCTTTCATTAGAGAGTCTTGAAGAAGGCCGAAATATCTTTCCTGAATTGTTTGCTTAACAAAATAAGAATTACAAACTATTGTTGCAAGATAACGAGTGTCATTTACTTTTTTTAAACTGCCTAATTCAGTTTGAGAGATCCAAGTTGAAAAGATTGCAGCGGAGACTGAAACTTTTACAGATTCTAAAACATCATGCCAGATTTGAACTTTATCCTGCTTCATACTTGTCCACTTCTTTTAACGAGTTATCCACAAATGGTCAAGGGGGAAATTATATTAGCAAAAAGAGAAATATTTTGATATAATTTTCGTATGGCAACGAAGAGAACATATCAACCAAGCAAAATTCACAGGAAACGCGTTCATGGATTTAGGGCTCGCAATAAAACTAAAAGCGGACGCCAAGTAATTAAGCGCAGAACTTCTATTGGGCGCAAAAGAATTACTATTTAATTAATGAACAAAAAGGACTTTGATGTTGTCCGATCGCAAGGAAATTTTCGTACATTCCCCTACTTTACAATTAATTTTTTGAATAGACTCGACGAGGAAGAAGCAAGAATTGGAGTAATTGTTAGTAAAAAAATATCTACAAAAGCAGTAACCCGTAATAAAATAAGAAGACAGATAAAAGAAGCGGTTCGTATTAATAAACTGATGGAGAAATCGTATGACTATGTAATTATTGTCAAGCCCAGCATAACTAGACTTAATTATGGTAGAATAGAGGCTGAGTTGAAAAATGCTTTTAGATTTTTATAAAAAATATATATCCCCTATTTTTGTGGTTTATTTTGGACATGCATGCCGATTTACACCAACTTGCAGCGAATATGCTGCACAGGCAATACAGAAATATGGAATAGTTAAAGGAGGGTTTATGAGTGCTTGGAGAATTTTGAGGTGTAATCCCCTTTCTAAAGCTGGTTATGATCCGGTAATTTAAAATATATGAATATTTTTACTACATACTTAATACAACCTTTGGCAAACGGGCTTGTTATCTTCTATCGCTTACTTGGAAATAACATGGGACTTGCTATTATTGGCTTTTCTATTGCACTTGCACTTCTTATTAGACCCTTTACTAAAAAATCATTGGAGTCGATGAAAAAAATGCGCGAAATACAACCTCAACTGGATAAGTTAAAAAAGAAATATAAAAACGATAGAATGAAATTAACCCAAGCTCAAAGCGAGCTCTATAAACAATATGGAGTCAACCCTGGACTTGGAGGATGTTTGCCTATTATTCTGCAGCTGGTTGTGTTTTATGGACTTGTTGAAGTTTTTATTCAATACCTTTCAAATGCAAGCGTTACAAAATTTAATACGATTCTCTACTCACCTCTTAAATTTGACGCACACGAAATGATTAATACAAAATTTTTATATTTAGATTTAACTAAGCCTGATACATTTAATATTCATGGAATTCCTTTTGCAATTCCGGGACTTTTTCTAATTCTTGCCGGCGTTTCACAGATGATATCTGCAAAAATTGCCAGCCCTTATATTGAAAAAGAAGAACAAATTGCAAAAAAGACTAAAGGCGAAATGGATGATGCTATGGTTGCTATGCAATCTTCAATGATTTATACCCTACCTCTTATGACACTTTTGGTTGGAGGACGTTTTCCTTCTGGCGTTGCCATTTATTGGGTAACATTTTCGATTTATCAGGCGTTTCAACAATACAGAACAACTGGGCTTGGAGGCCTAAAATCTTGGATTAAAGCGCTTCGTGTGATACAATCGGGGAATGGAAACGCAAAAGGAAATACAAAATCTTCTAAGTGAGTTATTTAAACTTATTGGTATTGAGGTAAAAGCTGAAATCACAGAGGAAAAACAGGAAGAAGGAACTCTTTACAAAATAGAACTTGACCCAGGAGAGAGTACAGGACTTCTTATTGGTGCACACGGAATGACTTTGTCATCTATTCAATCATTTTTGACTATAGCTATGAAACAAAAAACAGGGGATTGGGTAAAGATATCTTTAGATGTTGCTCACTGGAGCGAAAAACAAAATGAAAGACTTGTTGAACTTGCAAAACAAACCGCAGAGCGCGCACGACAAACTGGAGAAGAAAAACTTTATAACTTGAATGCAAACAGTAGAAGAATTATTCATATGACTTTAGCTGAAGAAAAAGATATTGAGACAGTTTCTGAGGGAGAAGGAATTGACCGCTACTTAGTTGTAAGGCATAACACGAAGTTAAAGAAATAAAGTGGAGAACTCTTCAAGAATAGTTATTTTTTCAGATGGAGGGAGCAGGGGAAACCCAGGACCTGCTGCATGTGCATATATAATTCATATTGGTCAGGAAATTGTAAAAAAAGATTCTGAATATCTTGGAATAACTACTAATAATGTTGCTGAGTATAATGGTGTAGTACTTGCACTTGAAGCATTGATTAAAATGCCCCTCGACTTCGCTCGGGATTGCGAAATAGAATTTCGCTTAGATAGTGAACTAGTTGTCAAACAGCTAAAGGGGGAATACAAAATCAAGGATGTTAACATGATAACACTAGCAATGGAAGTTAAAAAAATAATTGCTGATAATAAATTAAAAATAACTTTTCTTCATGTTCCACGAAAAGAGAATTCGATTGCGGATAAAATGGTAAATGTGAAGTTGGACGAAATTTCACGTCGCGGAGCCAACTAGAACGGGAAAACTTAGACAGACGCGCGTGTATAATATTTCAAAACCACAAGCTGCTTGCGGATATAATTTTCAGGCTCTAATATGATATAAGAGCCCACCATGAAAGATGATTTACAACTCGCGTTAATTATTTCAGATTATAAAGATTTACAAGAAAAACTTTCTGAAAATCTTTCCCGCAAACACTTACACACCTCTTATAAGCAGAGCTTGTCACTTCGTGATGAAAACTTAAATAATATTGTTTATCTTTTTTTAATTGTTGGTTTTAGAGATGGTTCGACTTCGCTCACCATGACACGCTTACGTGCCATTTTTGAAGATGTCCAAAATTTGAAGCCAAAGTCGGTGCTTATTTTACCGTATGGAATTGAAAATGAATTGATAAATTTTGCAAAAGAGAACGCAAGAAACTTAAAAATTAAAATAATTTATTTAGGAGAAGCAGAAATTAACGATGCATTGATTGAAAAAATATTGCATAGTTTTTTTGGATATAACGGAGAAAACGAAACTGTAATTGGAGAAAATAGATTTAAATTAGTTGAGAAAATTGAGGAAATTAAAGAAAAATTAATTGAAGCACAACCCGATATCGTTATAAGAAAAATTTTGATTCCTGAGAATAAACCAATTAAAGTTCAAAGGAAAAGAAGAAAGCAAAATAAGATTAGATCTTTCGGAATATTAATAATAATTATTTTGTGGATTATAGCTACGCCATTTTTATCTTTGTTTATATCATCTTTCTTATTAAAGAACGGTGTTAATGAAATTAATAATAAGGACTTAAACGGAGCAAATATTTATTTTGAAACTTCGAAGGTGTTTGCAAATATTGCTGGTGTTGGTTTTACGTTTTCAAATAACGGAAAACAGATTGCTAGCGATATTTTGAAATATGACGAAATTGGAATACAAGCTTATAAAACAATTTTATTAGGACAGAGGATTTTTAATGAAGTAAACGGAAATAACGATTATGATTTAAAGACACAAGCAAACCAGTTTTATTTAAATATTGATAGTCTTTATAGCGAAACTGCATTTTTATCTGCCTCCAGTAATTCTAAAGATTTTTTACCTGATACAAACCTTACGAATATTAGTTTTTATTTACAGAGTTTGCGTAAACTTGCAAAAGATTTACCAAACATACTTGGTATAAACGGACAGAAAAATTATTTGGTTATTGTGCAAGATCCAAATAAATTGCGACCAACTGGAGGATATATAACTAATTTGATAGTTTATAGTTTTAATAATGGGAGACTAATAAACAAAAATGCAATTAATGTCGATGATGTTGATTCACAACTACGTGGATTTGTAACTCCACCTGATGCATTAAAAAATTATGCAGGACTTGCTTCCTGGAACCTTGCAAATTCAAATTGGGATCCTGATTTTTCGCAAGCGTCCGCAAAAGCAGAATGGTTTTTTAATAAAGAAACAAATCAAAATATTGATGGAGTGATAGGAATAACAACGGATATTAATAATATTAATTTTGATAATATTATTTCTCTTTTAGATAGCAAAAATGTACAAGTATTTATGAATAAAACGGACGATGAAACAACACTAGTAGAACTTAATTGGGACGGGGGAATTTTGGCAAATTCTTTTGGAATAATTGATGCTAATGTAGGAAACGCAGGAAATAACCAGATTAAAGAGAATGCGGTACTAAATATTAAAACAAATACTAATAGTAATAATTACAGTTTGGAGATTGATTATACAAACCTTTCAAAAGATTTAGTTTATAAAGATGATGTCAGAATAATTGAAGGAAATAATATACAAGAGAAATATTTTCAATTAAATCCTGGAAAGAATACAAAATTGAGTTTCAGCTGGAGTTTGCCTAAAAATAATAATTTAAATTTGAGGAAACAGCCTGGAGTTGATAACTTTCCTATCCAGGTTGTAATTAATAATACTACAAGGTATAATATATTCTTACAACATGACAAAAATATCTCTTTCGGCAACTAAGCGAAAAGAACTTGGCCGAAAAGCCAGAAACCTTCGAAAGTCGGGAAAAGTTCCAGCAAACATCTACGGAAAGGACGTAAAAAGCGTTTCTATCACAGTTGATGAGAAGGAATTTAGAGAAACATTTAAAAAAGCAGGAGAAACTGCGATTGTTTATTTGATGGTCGAAAAGGATGAAAGACCAGTTTTGGTTTCAAATATTCAAACACATCCTGCAACCGGAGATATTCTTCATATCGATTTTAAGCAAGTTAATTTGAAAGAAAAAGTTACTGCACAAATTCCAGTTGAAGTTACTGGTGAATCCCCAGTTGAAAAGAGCGGAGAGGGAACAGTAGTTCTTCTTTTGCAGGAACTTGAAGTTGAAGCACTTCCAACTGACCTTCCAGAGAAATTTGAAATCAAAGCTGAAGAGTTGACTCAAGTTGACCAAGTTGTAAAAGTTTCAGGTCTTAAAATTGATGGCACAAAAGTTGAAGTTAAAGAAGATCCTGAGGCAATGGTTGTTAAAGTAGAACCACCACAGAAAGAAGAGGTAATTGAAACACCAGTTGCAGAAACTCCAGCCGAAGGAGAAACTCCAGTAGCGGCCGAAGGTGAAGCGGCTCCTGCAGAGGAAACTAAACCAGAAGAATCAAAGGCTTAATGCTTTTATAACCTCAGGAATTTTAGTGGAATTTGGATCTAATTCGAGAGCTTTTTGAATGTAAAGATAGGCTTCTTTTTTGTTTGACATTTCAACATCAACTTTGGCAATTTGCAAATAACCATCAACATATGAAGGATTTTGGTGAATTAAATTTTCCCAATAGTTTTTTTCGTTTTGAAGTGGTGTAACATCAACTGATGCTCCAAGAACTTTTTGATCATTTAAAAAATTATTAATATTAAATCCTGCTACTAAAAGTAAAACAATAATTATTAGACAATAGCTATAGTGAATAAAATAGATTTTGTAATTTACTTTTTTGCTTTTTTTACTTTTAACTTTAGTTTTTTTGGCGGGCATTTGTATTTACCAATTTAGCGGGCATGAAAAATAAATGCAAGAGGGGATTAGTTGTATAATACGAAAATGGTTGAAAGAATTATCTCAGATAACAAATATTTACCAATTCAAGGAACTACTGAAAAATTGTGTAAAGGTTGGTATTTTGATGAGTTTAATGGTGTTAAAGTTTGGGGGACATACAATAGAAATTCTTCGGGACAAAATTTATTTGTACCGGATGGAATAGAGAAGAATCTAAATAGATTAGATCTTGTTTATTTAAAATTATTTAGGCCAATTTGAGGTTATAAGTAAATCTTTCTTGCCTTTTGAAAAAAGCTCCTGATAAATACTTTCTGTAACAAATGGCATGAAAGGATGAAGAAGCTTAAGAAATTCCAGATATATTTCTTTTAATATATCTTTGCTTAACCAATTTTGCTTTTCTTGTTCTATTAATTGATCGCAAAACCAATGCCAGAACTCTGCATATACTTGCTCAGACGCTTTATCTAATCTAAATCTCTCTAGAGATTCAGTAATTTCTTTTATATTTTTTTGCATTTTTTCTTTTGCTTTTTTGTTATTAATTTCAATCTCTGATTTTGGATTATTGGTATTTGCGAATGCTTTATCTTTAGTGTCTGAATCATCTTTTTTAAAATCACTTGTAAGATATCGACCGGCATTCCAAACTTTATTGGAAAAATTTCTCATTGAGCGGACCTTGTCGTCAGATAAAATAACTTTGCTTCCTGCGGGTGTTCCATACATTAAAGACATGCGAAGCGCATCAGCTCCGTATTTGTCTACAAGGTCTAACGGATTAATAACATTGCCTTTTGATTTGCTCATTTTGACGCCTTTGGCATCTGCGACCATTGACCACATATAAACATCTTTAAAAGGAATTTCATTTTTAAGATATAAGCTAAACATAATCATACGAGAAACCCAGAATTTTAAAATGTCTGATAAAGTTCCTAAAACATCTGTTGGATAATCAGGTGGATTGGTGACTAATGGCCATTGGCCTGAAGAGAACCAAGTGTCAAAAGTATCGGTTTCTGGCAGATATTTTCCTTCTGGCTTATCTATACTAACTACATATTTTGAATTTGCATTAGCACGAACTGACTGTAGACCTTTTTCAACTTCTTCAAAATCAAAATCTGTTACTTTGCCAAATTTTTTCTCGCCGTTTTTATTTATAAAAGTAACTTCTAATTCTGGGTTTTCATCAACTTTATACCAAACTGGAATTCTAATTCCCCAAACAATTTGGCGGCTGATTGGCCAGTCGTGCATAATATTAAGCCAATTGAGCATGTGGGTTTTGAATCTTTTTGGATGAAATTTTACCTGTTCTTTTTCGACGATGTCTTTAACCTTTGATTTTAAACTGTCTACTTTAATGAACCAATTTGGAGTAGTCATGGGTTCTAAATCACGACCACATTTATAACAAGTTAAAACACTGTGATTATATTTTTCATCGATATGATCAATTAGATCTTTTGCTTTTAAATCTTTTAAAACTTCTTCACGGGCCGCTTTAACTTTCATCCCTGCATATTTGCCACCATTTTCTTTGATGCGGCCAAAAGTATCGATACATGCGATTATTGGAAGACCATGCTTTTTGGCGACGGCATAATCGTTTGCATCATGGGCTGGAGTTAACTTTACAATTCCGGTTCCGAAATCTGGATCTACGAAATCATCACTAATAATTTCCATGACTTTATCCGTTAAGGGATTTAAAACTTTTTTACCGATTAATTTAGAATTTTTCTTATCTTTAGGATTTACTGCAAGGTGAGTGTCGACAAAAATTGGTTCAGGGCGAGTTGTCGCTACAGTTATAAATCCACTGCTATCCACTAATTTATATTTAATAAAATAAAGAGGGTCAATTCTGTCTACATGCTTTACTTCAAGCTCTGCAAGAGATGTTCCATCATAAACGCAGAAGTTAACTATGTAATCATCTCTGTAAACTAAACCTTCAGACTCCATTTTGATAAAGGTTTGATAAACGTAATCGACAACTTTTTTATCTAAAGTAAAAACACTTCTATCCCAATCGGCTGAGAAACCAAGACGTTTCATTTGTTTAAAAATTAAACCAGAATTGTCTTCGACAAATTTGAAAATATTTTCGTATAAAGTTTTTCTGTCATAATCCATTCTGCTTTTTCCTTCTTTTGCCAGATTTTTTTCGTAAACAAATTGAGTTTCAAAACCTGCATGATCACGACCTGGAATCCAAAGAGCAGAAAATCCTTGCATACGACGCCATCTAACTAAAATATCATCAACTGTATACATTGCGTGGCCTGCGTGAAGAGAAGCGTTTGCATTTGGAGGAGGCATTAATATGGTATATTTTTTTTCTGCTTTTGATTCTTTAAAAGCACCTGAGTTTTCCCAGAGAGAATAAATTTTTTCTTCGTGATCTTTGTGGTTGTAGGTTTTGTCCATTATGAGCCTATTATATCAAATCTGTAATTATTAATTCAGGGTTTGCTGAAACATTTTCCCAACTTACTTTTTTATTTTGGAAAAATGCTGCGGCTCCTATTGCAGCGGCATTATCAGTGCATAAAACAACTTCTGGAACGTACAAACGCAAGTCTTTAAATTTACCCGAATGCCGAAGGCATTCTTCACTGAATTTGCTTCTTAGTCGTGAGTTTGCTGAAACACCACCGCCAATTAATAAAGAATTTACTTTATATTTCTCTGCAGCATGCATAGTTTTTATAACAAGAGAATCGACAATTGCTTCCTGGACTTCGGCGGCTAATTTTTCTTTATCAATGTTTTTTTCTTTTTGTACTTCGCGAAGAACTGCAGTTTTAAGTCCTGAAAAAGACCAGTCAAAATTATTTTCGTTAATCATTGGTCTTGGAAAGAAATTTAACTTTACATCAGGATTTTTGTCAATAAATTTTCCAGCGAGTTTAGATAAATTAGGACCACCTGGGTAAGGAAGATTGAGTAATCTTGCAGTTTTATCAAAAGCTTCGCCAGCTGCATCATCGCGAGTGGATCCGATTAATTTAATATTGTCGTGAGATTTCATTAAAACTAAATCAGTATGACCGCCTGAAACAACAAGAGCTAATAAAGGGAATTGGGGAGAATTGTCTATAAAATTAGCGTAGATATGGCCGAGTAAATGATTCACAGGAATAAGAGGCTTATTCCAAAGCATGGATAAAGTTTTGGCTGTTTCAACGCCAACTAAAAGAGAACCAATTAAACCAGGGCCAACAGTTACTGCAATTGCATCGATATCTTTTGAAGAGTGATTTTTCATTGCTTCTTCGATTACAGGGATAATACTTTTTATTTGTTCGCGGGCCGCATTTTCAGGAATAACTCCATCAGTTAATGCGTGCATTTCACTAGAACTTGCGATTATGTTTGAAATAATTTTTAAATTATTATTTTTATCTTTTTCAATTATTGCTGCAGATGTTTCATCACAGCTGGTTTCAATTGATAGGATTTTCATAGCTTATTATACCTTGACATGAATGATATTATAAATAAATGGCGGACGAGAGAAATAAATACCAACTTTCAGAAGAAGATGTGAAACTTTACGAAATGCCTCTTGAAGAATTAAGAGCATATTGCGGAAGTATTGATACGAGTCCGGTTGGCGAAAAAAGATCAGATGATGTACAGCATGTAATCAATATTTGGTTTATGAGATCACGAGCTCAAATAGCTGAAGAAAATAGAGCTGAATATTACAAAGAACTTAGAGGAGAACCAAATGATTTTGATGAGTATGCCCCGTATTAGTTTTATAAATTAAGAAGTTTTTGTGCCACGAAGATATTTTGCCTGCCAGGGCTGGTAATTGCTGTAAAAAGTTTGTTGATTAATTATATTTCCATCTTTGGTGACAGTATAGTCAAACTGAGATTTTAGACCTGTTGCTGCAAAATCTACTTGCTGAATAGTTCCTACTGGCAAATCTGGGTCGTCGGTATATAAAGGATCCGGAGCAGGCGAATATCCCCAAAGTTTTGGTTTACTGATTGTTGCAACACGGCCATCTGAAGTGCCGTAGAAATTGAAAGTTAAGACTTCATTTTTGGCATCAAAATCTGATTCGATTAAAATGTAATTTCCGGTGTCGTTTTTGAATTTGAAATCTACTGTGGGACTATAAATAGTAGCGTCTAATCCAGCTGGAGCATCTTCTTCGTAATAATGAACTTGATAAGCGTGTGCATGGCGCTCTGTAATTGGGAGACCAGTATTCATGGCCGCGCGGAACATAGTGGTACTAACCTGGCAAACTCCGCCGCCATCACCTAAGACTGTTTGACCATTTTGAATAATATATGCTTGTTTATAACCTGAAAGGGAAGAAATATCACCGACTGTTTTATCAAATGAAAAAATATCGCCTGGAGCTATCAAAGTATTATTAATTCTGCTTGCAGCAAGACCAATATTGTAAACGCGAGTTGCAATGGAACCAGCGAAATGAGAAGTACCGCTTCCTATTAATTCTTTGATACCTAAATTATTGATGTCTGAAGTTTTTATTTGAGCACTCATCTTATTTACAGGAATTTCTAAAACAATTGGATCAGTTGTGTTTTTTTGAAGAGCATTATTAATTTCAGTTTGGAGTTTATTGACATCCATTTCCTGACCATTTGAATCTTCCTGAAATGCTGTCACCTTGCCATTTGAAACTGTGAAGACGCCATTTTTAGGATAGATATTAATGGAATTGGCGATCTGATCTAGATTGTTTTGCAAAACATTTTGATCGTAGTTTATTTCTATAGGATAATTTACTTTATGTGTCAACAAGCTGATCAAATGTTGAGGTTTGCTGACGTTATATGCTTTATTTATGGTTGACTCTTTGTCTATAGTAAGATTTAATAAAGATGTATCAATCTGATAAACTTTCCCGTTGTAAGTTAATGTAAGCGAGACGGGAATGTTTAAACTGGGATTAATAATTTTATTTACTTCATTAAATGTTTTTCCAGATACATTGACACTATTTATATAAATGTTTGGATAAATGCGATTTGAGAAAAAAATAACAATACTAATTACAAGAATGATAAGAGTGGTGATAACTCCTAAGAAAATTGGAAGAAGGATTTTTGTCTTCGGTTTCTTTTTTTTAGCCATACTTGATATTATATATACAGAATATGAATGAACCAAACCCAACACAACCACTTCAACAACCGAATCCTACTGTTCCAGTAAATCAAAATATCTTTACTTCTGGACAAAATGTGCAAGATCCTTCGACTCGTGGACTGGCTCAGGACGATAAGAATCGAATTATTCAAAATGTTGCTGGGCCAAAAAGTTTTGGAGGCAAGAAAATATTAATTGCACTTGGAGCTGTTGTTTTAATTTTAATTATTTTACTTATTGGAAAAGCTTTGTTTACAAAAGTTAACCAAAACAAAAATGTAACTTTAACCTGGTGGAATACGACTTTAGACCAAGCTGCAGTTAACCCAATTATTCAAGAATTTGAGCAGCAGAATCCGAACGTGACCATTAATTTTGAATCACAATCTCAAACTGATTATCGAATAAGACTTGCAAATGCTTTGCAGCAAGGGAAAGGACCGGACATTTTTGAAATACATAATAGCTGGATGCCAATGTTTATTAATAGTTTGAGTCCTTCAAATACTGATTTTAGTAATGATTTTTATGCAATAGTTGGAAGTAATTTTAAAGTTAATAATAAATTTTATGCGGCACCGCTTTCGTATGATGGAATTGCCCTTTTTGTAAATCAGGATATCTTACAATCTTATGGAAAGACTGCTCCCAAGACTTGGGATGATTTTGTAAATTTGGCGCAATCTTTAACACTAAGGGATGCAAGCGGGAATATTACACAAGCTGGTGCTGCTATCGGGACAACAAGTAATATTGATTATTGGCAGGATATATTTGCGACACTAGCACTCCAAAATGGAGTGAATCTTAATCAGCCAAATTCTACGAACGGAGAAAGTGCACTTACTTTTTATACTAAGTTTTCTAATATTTACCATGTTTGGGATGATACTTTGCCGCAATCAACACTTGATTTTGAAAACGGGAAACTTGCTATGTATTTTGGGAAATATACTGATGCTGAAACGATAAGAAAACAATTTCCAAATTTACATTTTGAAATAGTTCCAGTTCCACAACTTCCAAGCGATGCATCGACTATTCCAAGCGTTTCTTATGCGAGTTATTTTGCAGATGCAGTTTCTAAACAAAGTGCGAATTCTTCTATGGCATGGAAATTCTTGCAATTTTTGACTACGCAG
The DNA here is from genome assembly GCA_035549555.1 of Patescibacteria group bacterium. Lineage (NCBI taxonomy): Bacteria > Patescibacteria group bacterium. The sequence continues at coordinate 656,114 of DASZQR010000010.1, read as the reverse complement.
CAAACTTTGCAAGAACTTAATAAAAATGAACAACAAACAAGGGGATATGGAATAATTTATCCGAGAGCTGATATGCAAAATGTACAATTAACTGATCAGACAGCTTCTGCATTTGCTTATCAAGCAAGCTTTGCACAAAGCTGGTACCTTGCTGATAAAACATTTGACGGAGATAGCGGAATAAATTCACAAGTAGCTAAAGCCTATTCGGATGCAATTGATGCTGCAAATGGAAATTCTGGAGGAAATGGTGCAATAGCAACTGCGCAGACAGCATTGCAGCTCATACTTGCTTCTTATGGATTAGTTGCTCCAGTGCCGTCTTCAACTCCTTGATCCGTTCGACTACACTCAGGGCTATAGCAGCACTTAGGTATTGACTTTGCTAATTTGATTTGATAAATTTCAAGTCTAGATATGGCTAAAGCAAATACTTCAAAATTGAATATCACCCCTGCTCCAGGATATTTATTAATAGAACCGCAGGAAGTACAAACAAAAACTTCTGGAGGAATTTATTTAGCAGAAAATGTAAACGCAGAAAAACCACAAAAAGGAAAAGTACTTGCAGTTGGAGAAAAAGACGGCAAAAAAGAATCTCCTGCTCAAAAAGGAGACGAAGTTGTTTATAAAAAATGGGGAGGAAATGAATATAAACATGAAGGAAAAGAATATACTTTTATAAAGTTTGAGGATATACTAGCGATTATAAAGTAATATGAAAAAATTAAATGGATTTAAACAAATTTTGAATGAGACTACTGACTTGATGGTTGAAATGGATGGTAGGTTTACGCGAGCAGAAGCAACTGCCTTGGCTTTTCCAACTGCAATTAGACAACTCTGGAGTTTGATGGGTTCTGAAATTGGTGGAGAAAAAAGAATTGCTAATGAAGTTTTTGGAATTTCTTATCGAGAATTTGTTGCTGAATGTGATAGAAGGAAAGATTTGGTGGAGAACTCTAGAGCAATGGGAGCAGCCAAAGAAAGGTTTGGTAATTAATTATGGCAAGAATAGAAGGATTTAGAGAAAAGTTTGTACCTGAAAGGCAAAAATTTATAGATTTGGGTTATTCTGGTCCAGTTGCTAGTGCTAATGCTGCTTTTAGAGTGATGCAAGGTGCAGAAAGAGAAGCCTATGATAAAGGTATTAAGGATATAAGTTTTTGGGAAGATTGTTTGCGAAGAGAATATTTAATAGCTCAATCTGTTCCATTTGCTAATTATTGGAAAGAAAAAAGAGAGAAAGGGATAGAATAATATGGCGAAGCAATTAAAATTTGGAGATGAAGCACGAAAACCATTATTGAATGGTATTGAAATTGTGGCGAAAGCTGTTGTAACTACACTTGGGCCAAAGGGGCGAAACGTTGCGCTTGATAAAAAATGGGGAGCTCCAACAATTATTCATGATGGAGTTTCTGTTGCTAAAGATATTGAATTACCCGATCCATTTGAAAATATGGGTGCACAAATAGTAAAAGAAGCTGCGAGCAAAACAAACGATGCTGCAGGAGACGGAACAACAACTTCAACACTTCTTGCATATGTAATGAGCCAACAGGGCTTAAGAAATATTACAGCTGGAGCAAACCCAATGATTGTGAAACGGGGAATGGAAAAGGCAGTTGACGCTGCAGTTCTCGCCTTAAGTAAAATGGCAAAACCAATAAAAGGAAAAGAAGAAATTGCACAGGTTGCTAAAATTTCTGCAGGAGATGATGAAATTGGAGCAAAAATTGCTGAAGCACTTGAAAAAGTGGGGCGAGACGGCGTTGTTACAGTCGAAGAAGGAAAAGGATTTGAAATTGAAATAGATTACAAAGAAGGAATGGAGTTTGATAAAGGATATGCTTCAGCTTATTTTGCAACGAACGCTGACAAGATGGAGAGCGAAATTGATAATCCATACATTTTAATTACTGATAAGAAAATTTCTAATATTGAAGAACTATTGCCGTTTTTGGAAAAATTTGTAAAAGTTTCTAAAAATTTGGTAATTATTGCTGATGATTTTGAAGGACAAGCTTTGGCAACTTTAATTGTTAATAAACTTAAAGGAGTGATAAATATTCTTGCTATCAAAGCTCCTGGATTTGGAGATAATCGTAAATCACTTCTTGAAGACATTGCAATACTAACAGGCGGAAATGTAATTAGTGAAGATACCGGACGAAAGTTTGAGTCGGTAGAAGTCGAAGATTTAGGACAAGCTGAGAAAGTTTGGTGTGATAAGGATAATTCAAGAATTATTGGAGGAAAAGGAAGCAAAAAACTTATTGATGCAAGAGTAAATAATATTAGAACCCAAATTAAAGAAAGTACCTCTGATTTTGACCGAGAAAAGTTGGAAGAAAGACTTGCTAAGCTTGTTGGGGGAGTTGCTGTTATTAATGTCGGAGCTGCAACCGAAGTGGAACTTAATGAGAAAAAAGAGAGAGTGAAGGATGCAGTTGGGGCAACAAAGGCTGCAGTTGAAGAAGGGATCGTGCCGGGTGGTGGGGTCGCTTTGCTTCGCGCTAAAAGCGCGTTAGCTACACTGAGAACAGAAAACAAGGATGAAGAGACGGGAGTGCAAATTGTAAGAGATGCGCTTGACCAACCGCTTAGGTGGCTGATTAAAAATGCCGGTGAAGATGATGGATATATAGTTAAGAAGATTGAAGAATCTAAAGAAATGGATTTTGGATATGATGTTTTGACTGGAAAATTTGGATCAATGCTTAAAATGGGAATACTGGACCCACATAAAGTAACAAAATCTGCATTAACTAATGCAGCAAGTGTAGCTGAAATGGTTCTTACAACAGAATGCTTGGTAACAGACCTTCCTGAAGAGAAAAAAGAACCTGCAATGCCTGCGGGAATGGGCGGAATGGATTATTAATTGCTTCTTGAATAAATATCCCTTTTTTAGTTACTATATTTTATGACCGCTGAATTTAACCGACATTATTCTGATAAAGGCGGACATTTTGCAAGAGGAAAGTTTTGGAAGAATTATTCTAAAGATTTAAAACATGTGTCGGAGGAAGTTTATGATTTATTTGCTTATAATATACCTCTTGGTAAGGATGTAAGAAGATCAATGTTGAGATCGCATTCTTCTGGAAAAAGGTGATATAATTTTTTTATGCCCAAAGAGGAAAAAGAATACAAGAAAAAACTTCGAGTGGTAACTGAAGAAGTAACAGCGGAACCTGAAGCGAAAATTGAAGAAGTTAAGCAAATGGAAACTCCAGAGGAAACAAAAATAGTTGAAGAGGTACCAGTAGATGAAGTGAGTAAAGACGAACCGAGATTTGGAGTACGCGAGACGCAAAATATTGATTTAAATAGAAAAGAAGAACGTGGAGCTTTTGTAAAAATATTTTTTGTCACCTTTTTTGCTACACTTTTGGCATTTTTACTTGCTGGAGGAATTTATGTCTATTTGACTGGGATAAAAGGTGGAAGTGTTAGTCCAACTCCTACTCCAACAACTGAGGCAATTACTGAACCTACGCCGACGCCTACTCCGACAGCAGATCTTTCAACTTTCAAGATTTCAGTTTTGAACGGTAATGGAGGAATTGGTGTAGCAACTGCTGCAAAAGCTGTGATTGAAAAAGCTGGATTTACAGTGACGGATGTTGGGAATGCTGATAATTTCAATTTTACAGATACCTTAGTCCAAGTAAAAAGTACTGTCCCAAGCGATGTAGTTGAGAAAATTAAAAACGCTCTCTCTGCAAATTATTCTGTAGCTATGGGAGATCCACTTGATGCAAATAGTAATTTTGATATTGTGATTACTGTTGGGTCGAAGTAGTGATATTATCTGTGAGCATGTGTGGACCTGCTTTTGGAAAAGGCGGCAAAATAGTCAAAGGATTTACTGCTTTGCCGTTTATATGAATTTCTAAATGTAAATGAGGACCTGTTGCATGCCCTGTTGCTCCAATAAGGCCAATAATAGTATTCATATCAACTGTATCGCCCTTTTTAACGAATATTTTTGATAAATGAGCATATAAACTTTCCATACCGTTGCCATTATCTATTAAAACTTCATTTCCATAACCGTCTGTAGTGTAACCCGCAAATTCAACGGTTCCTGATGCGATAGATTTAATAGGATTTCCATAAGCGTTTGGTAAATCAATCCCTGGATGATAACTGGTGAAAAATTGGCTAATGTACCAGAAATTGACTGGAATTTGAATTTGAGGGGTATCAGTTTTATTTGCGATATTAAAGGCAATATCTAGCTTTTGCTCTGGAATTACCATGCTTGGAGAGCTTCCTGAAATAGAATTTATAGGAGAAGCTATGGGTAAAGTGATTAAAGCAAAGGCAAGGTTCCCTGCTAAAAAGGTTTTTACACGTCCCAAAATGTCAGTCTTTTTTATCATCGTTGAGGCGCCTACTTGCGTGCCTCTTCAACTCACAAAAAATCCCGATTTTAATCGGGATAGGCACAAGTATAAGGAAAATAAGGTATAATGTCAAGTAATGTGGCAGCAAGCTGAGGAGGAATTGTCTAAGGATAAATACCTAAAAAAACTGATAGAAAAGTATGGGCATTGTACTATAAATGTTAGGTTAGAAGACGATTATTTTGAAGATCTTTGTAGTGCAATTGTTGGACAGCAATTATCTGGAAAAGCGGCTGATGCTATTTTTGCAAAATTCAAGAAAACTGTGATAGAGATTACACCTGAAGCTATTTTGAAAGTTGAGGATCAAGCTTTGAGAAATTCAGGATTGTCTTGGGCAAAAGTGAAATATATTAAAGATTTAGCAAAAAGAACACATGAGGGAAGTTTGGAAACAAAAAATTTATCAAATTTGAGCGATGAGAACATCGAAAAAGAACTTACAGCAGTAAAAGGAATAGGAAAATGGACTGCACAAATGTTTTTGATGTTTACTTTAGGGCGAGCTGACATATTTCCATCTGGCGATTTGGGAATTAAAAATGGAATTAAAAAGTTAACAGGAAAAGAAATGAAACCTGAAGAAATGGAGAAATTTGCTGAGAGATGGAAGCCTTATAGAACTGTTGCTTCATGGTATATATGGCGCAATTTGGATAATAGATAAATTATTGGATTGGTTTTTCTGATACTTTAATACTATCTAGGTTATAAATTATGAAAGTTGATGCGTCGCCTTTTTCGTATTCTGTTCCTTCTATGTAAATTATTCCATCATATCCTAAATCTTTAACCACAAAATCTGCAAACCAGTTTCCCCATTGAACTCCATAGTTATTTCCGTTGAAACCTGATGGTGAATTAATTATTGGCTGAGTTCCTAACATTTTTCGAAGGTGAATATTAGATTTATCTTCTATTTCTTCTAGATATTTTAAATATTTTTCTTTTTTATCTCGATCGATATATGCTCTATTTATAATTCTTCTTCCTATTCCATTTTTACCTTCAACATGAGCTATTTCTGGTCCTAAATCTGGCTTTTCTTCTTTTTCTTGATTAAATCTTTTTTCAAAATAACTTTTCCATTTTTTGATTATGTTTGGAGGAGTAAATGTATTTCCGCCTTCCTCGTTTCTAAAATCTAGAAATTTGCAGTCATTTGCATAGACTGAATAAACGTGAGTTGGTGGTTTTTTATGAGTGCTATAGTCATAATGACCCTGTCTTACATGAGAGTATTTTTTTGCCTCTTCTTCTGTGTGAAGTGAATATAAACCAGGACCAAGAGTCCAACTTCCGTCTGTTGTTGCTGTATTGTAATCATATTTTGGATCAAAATTAAAAGGCTCTTTTGCTCCGTGATACAAAATTCCTGAGTAATAAGTTGTTTCTGGCTCTTCAATTTGAGATGTTGTTTCTGTCACATTGAAAGTTTAACATGAAAGTATACGTGTTAACCAAGATACTTTCTGCCAGTAATTTTGGGCTAAAAACTATTCCAATTGAAGTGGAAGTTAATGTCTTCAAAAAAGGATTTCCTGGATTTACAATTATTGGACTTCCAAATAAAAGCATTGAAGAAGCTAAAGAGAGAGTAAAAACTGCATTAATAAACTCTGGAGTAGATTTTCCTAATTTAAAGATTATTGTAAACTTGGCGCCGGCTGATATTCCAAAAGAAGGAAGTGCTTTTGATTTGGCAATTGCTATTGGAATTTTGAATAGTTTGGAAGCGATAAAATTACCGAAAGAAAAATCGTATTTCTTTGGGGAACTTTCGCTTGACGGATCGCTTCGGCATACGAAAGGAACTTTTTTACTCGCGCTTTGTGCAAAAGAAAACAATATTAAAAATGTTTTTATTCCAAAAGAATCTTCCAATGAGGCATCTGCAGTAAACGGTGTGAATATTTATCCAGTTGAAACCCTTCAGCAATTAATAATTCATTTAAATGGTGGAGAACAAATAAAACCTGTTAAAAATATTAAAATAAAAGAAAGTGCAAAAACACTTAACCCTGAATTTGATTTTGCTGAAATTATTGGACAGGAGCAGGCAAAGAGAGCTTTAATGATTGCTGCAGCTGGAGGACATAATATTTTTATGCAAGGGCCGCCAGGAAGCGGCAAAACAATGCTTGCAAGAGCGCTTTCTGGAATACTTCCGCCACTTTCTATTGACGAAAGTCTTGAAGTTACAAAAATTTATTCAGTAACCGGAAATATTCCATCCGGCTCTTCGCTTATTTTTGATAGACCTTTTAGAAGCTGCCATCATACAACTAGTAGAATTGGACTAGTTGGCGGAGGAAGTAATCCTCATCCTGGGGAAATATCGCTTGCTCATTTGGGAGTTTTATTTCTAGATGAATTTCCTGAATTTTCAAGATCAACTTTGGAAGCGCTTAGGCAACCAATGGAAGATGGAATTGTAAACATATCACGTGCTGCAGGAAGTATTTCGTATCCAGCTCAATTTATGCTAGTTGCTGCGGCAAACCCATGTCCATGTGGATACTTAGGTGATCCGAAAAGAGAATGTAAATGCTCACCACGGATGATTATGAAATATACTTCAAAACTTTCTGGACCTCTGATGGACCGTATTGATTTGCATATTAATGTGCCGGCAGTAGATGTTGATAAACTTATTGATACAAAACAAAATATAAAAACGCAAACTTCAAAAGAAATACGTGAGAAAGTAATGAATGCCAGGAAAATTCAGCAGAATCGATTTAAAAAAGAGAAGATTTTTATGAATGCACATATGAAGAATAAACATGTGAAGAATTTAAAGATAGAACCTTCTGCCCTTTTAATTCTTAAGCAAGCAGTAAACGCTTATAATTTATCAGCAAGAACTTATTTTAGATTAATAAAAGTCAGCCAAACTATTGCAGATCTTGAGATGGCAAATTCTATTTTGGATAAACATGTTGCTGAGGCACTTCAGTATCGTATTCGTGTAGAGAATTAATTGCTTTTCTTAGATTTTTGTAGTTTTTATCGAAATATCCAATTTCTGGAATATATAATTTTAAGTGACCTCCCAGAGATGCTTTGTATAAACTGGTAATGTCTTTGAAATAGATTAGAAGAGATTTTTTTGAAGTTAAATTAAAATCATTTGGATTACAACAAGTTAACATTAGTACTGACCCCTTACCATCTTGACTGTCCACCCATTCTTGCAATGGTAATTCATTTCCATTATCAATATAAGTCCATTCGGTTTTATTTCTTTCTGTTCCATGCGCTTTGAAGCATATATGTCGATATAGTCCAGTTCTTTTTTCCTACAAACTTACTAATTCATTGAACATTTTTCGACCAAGAAAAACATCTTCAATATCTGTTTCGAAACTTGATGTTAAATAAATGAAGTCACTAGAATATTGATATGTTTTATTTCCATCGAAGTGCTCGTGCATTTGTATTATTATAAATTAATAAATGAAACAGAAGAATTATGAAACTGGGAAGTTGGGGGAAAGAATTGCAGAGGACTTCTTGACGAAAAATAATTATAAATTGATTGCGAGAAATTTTCATACAAGGTTTGGCGAAATTGATTTAATTTTTTCTAAAAATAATAAACTAATTTTTGTTGAAGTAAAATTAAAAGTTGGGGAGGATTTTGGGACTCCGGAGGAAATGATAAATAGACATAAAATAAGACAAATTGAGATGACAGGACAAAGCTTTTTATTAAAATATCCAGAATATGAGAAGTTTTATGAATCACTTCAAATAGATGCAATATGTATTGTAACTGATGAAAATCACAATATTATAAGAATAAATCATTATGAAAACATTTCTTGACTATTCGATTCAAAATATTAAGTTTGGAGATAAAAGTTATCCAAAAAACTTATCTAAAATAAAGAAGCCGCCGAAGGAAATTTTTTATCGAGGTGAGCTAAGCAACAATATTTTGGAGAAAACAATTGCAATTGTTGGGACACGACAAGTGACAAATTACGGAAAGCAAGCGATTGATGAATTTGTAAGTGCCTTTGTTTCTCAAGGTGTTACAACAATTTCTGGATTTATGTATGGAGTGGATACTGAAGTACATAATAAAACTTTGGAATACGGAGGTAGAACGATCTCCATATTTGGTAATGGGCTTGATTATGTTTATCCTCCTGAAAACGATAAATTGTATCTGAAGATTTTGGAAAATAAGGGAATAGTGATGAGTGAGTATGAAAAAGATATGAAACCGCAACTTTGGACATACCCAGCGCGCAACAGAATTGTGAGCGCTTTATCTACAATTGGAGTTTTAGTAATAGAAGCAGATATTGATAGCGGCTCGATGATAACTGCAAAGATAGCTTACGAGCAGAAGAAAAATGTATGGGCAATTCCTGGGCAAATAACGTCAAAGTCGAGCAATGGAACGAATTATCTTATCAAAAAAGGACTAGCGAAAATGGCGACTAGTCCAGCTGATATTGTATCTTTGAGTAAACAAACTGAAGAAAAAATTCAGCTGAAACTCGACGGTTTGGAAGCCGAAGTTTATGCGATAATAGAAAACGAAAACTTGTCGATTGATGAAATTTCTATGAAACTTGGAAAGGATATTGTTGAAATAAGCGCTACTTTAACAATGATGGCAATAAAAGGAATTGTTAACGAAATTGGAGGAAAATATTTTATTTCGAAAGTCTGAGGCCAGAGCGGGAATCGAACCCGCGCATGGCGGTTTTGCAGACCGCAGCGTTTCCACTTCGCCATCTGGCCTTGACTCAACTAAACAAGTGTATTTTAGCATATAATTAGACTATTCCATGAAAAGCAATCGTATTTTTATTTTAATTTTTATAGTTATTGTTTTAGTCGTTGTTGGAATTGTTTTTTATAAAAGAGTGTTTGTTAGTGATCTTGCCAGTATCGAAATTGATTCGAATAAAACTGTCGATGTTTATATTGATGGGAAAAATGTTGGGAAAACTCCTTATACGCAAATAATTGCTGCAAAACAGATAACGCTTGATATTGGAAGTTATGAAACACAAGTAACCTTGCAACCAATGATTAAAACAATTGTGCAGAGAGATTTCAATGATGACTTATCAGAATCTTTTGGAAGCGTTATTTCCTTTGAAAAAACTGGAATAAATAATTCACAACTTGTTGTGATAACTGATCCGGGAGGCGCGTCTATTAGTTTTGATGGAAACGTGATTGGTAATACGCCTTACGAACTTGATAATTTGAAGGAGGGAAGTCATGGTTTGGAGGTAAATTTACAAGGATATGAAGATAAAAAGTTTAATATAAATTTGTACAATGGATATAAATTAACTTTGCAGGTAGATTTATCGCCTGAGGTAACGACGCAGCTACAAAACGTCACGCAACAAGAGTTAACTCAAGCTGAAGTTGAAATATTATCAACACCAAACGGATTTTTAAGAGTACGCAGCCAACCAGATACTGCAAGCAGCGAAATTGCGAGAGTTCATCAAGGAGATAAATTTCCACTTGTCACGATAGACAAAAAAAGCGGATGGTTTGAAATACAACTAACGGCCAGCAAATCAGGATGGATTTCTAATGTATATGCATCAACGAGTTCCGGAGAAACTAAGGATTAAAACCTAATTGGATTCCTCCGTAGAGGATCCAAATGACAAGAAGTGTCCAAATTCCAACAGAGGCCATTAGAGAAATATCTTTCAGTAAAACTTTTTCAGGAGCTTCGGAGCGGCCTTCAAAAATAAGACCCTGATAACGCATAATAGCAAAGATAGCAAAAGGAATTGTTAGCATCAGAAGTTTGGAAATAGTTGTTGTTTTACTAAACTCAGCAAGGAAAAGTAAAAGATTTTTTGGAACTGCTGGAGTTTCGAAAAAAGTAAAAAGCGCCCAGGACATCCAAGCGGCATTTGCAAACATTGTCACATATGAACTTAACAATCCTCTTGGATAACGGCCAAGACTTGCGCGAGTTTTTGAATCTCTGCCAAGATTACCCAACTCTGCAAGACGTTTGCCTGATGCAAGAAAAAGTGCTGTTGAAATTACACAAAGCAAAAACCAAACAGATAAATGAGCGTTGATTGCGAAAGCTCCAGCGTAAACTCTGATTACAAAACCTGTAGCGATGATAATGATATCTATAATTGCCAACTTTTTGAGGAAAAGAGAATAAGCAACCTGGATTATTAAATAAGTCAAGGTCAAAATGAATAGAAGACTTGAGATAGCGCTTGCAAGACTTAAAGAAATTGCAGCTAAAAGTATGCATTCTAAAATTGCCACAGGAACTGATAATTTTCCACTTGCGATAGGACGGTTCTTTTTGATTGGATGCAAACGATCTTTTGGTGCATCGAAAATATCATTAAAAATGTATGTAGAACTTGCTGCAAAACAAAATATCCAAAAAGTCCAGAATACGTTTATGAAAAGCGGTTTATTGTAAAGTTCACCTGCAAAAACTAAACTTGCGAAGACACTCAAATTTTTGACCCACTGGATTGGTCTTGTTACCTTAACTGCATTTATGATTTGGGTTTGTATGTTAGCCACAATATTAGACCTCCAATAAATATTCCTGCCCCAATTATTGTATAGAACTTAGTACTGGTATTCAAACTTAAACTAATTAAACCTAAAAGAGCTGTACCTACCCAATAAAAAATTGCCACCTGCGGAATTGTTAAATGGCCGCTATCCAATAATCTGTGATGCAAATGACCTCTATCCCCCCAAAAAGGTGACTTGCCGGAAATAATTCTCCTTATGATTACATAACCAGTATCTATTAAGGGAATTGCTAGAACCACAAGTAATGTTCCGACTTTTGCTGTTGAGAGAATTGATAAGATCCCCAGAAAAAAACCTGCTAAATTGCTCCCGGAGAAACTTGGCATGATTTTTTGAGGATAAATATGCCAAGGAAGAAATCCTAAAAAACTTCCTGCCAAAATACTGCCTAAAATTAAAACAGGGATTTGAGTAAGGTTTACACCAAGCTTTAAGGTGAGAAGAACAATTGTAATAGCTGCTATTGCTACAACTCCTGACAATTGACCGTCGACACCTTTGGCGCCAAAATTTAGACCGTTCATTAAAAAGACTATCCAAAAAACCGAGATTCCAGCTCCTATTGCAAAAGGTAAATTTATAATTCCGCCTCCTGGATTTGTAATAAAATTAATTGTTGTTCCTGAAAAGACAACAATAGCTGCACAAATAAATTGAATGATTAATCTTAAATAGGGATTTAAATTATATTTATCGTCTAATAAACCCATTATTAAAATAATTGATGCACCAATAAGAATTGCTGAGAATTCTTTAGTTAATGGCAAAAAAAGCAGACTTGTAATTAAAATGGCAATGAAAATTGCTAAGCCGCCGCCGCGAGGAATTGGATGAGTGTGCAAAACTTTGGGATGTTTATTTTTTTTGGGATCATCTATGAGGCCGCAAATCCACGCAAACTTAATAACAAGCGGAGTTGATAAAAAGGAAATAATGGCGGAAATAATTAGCGGTACAATAATTAAATTAATCATTTATTTAGAAACTGCCGACGAGAAAAATTATTTTTATGATAGTAATTAAACTTAAAGCAGTAAGCGTGATATTAAGGCCTAATAATATTTTTTCTAAAAACTTATCTTTTGAAATTTTAGTTACCGATGTATTTATAACTATTAAAATAATTGAGACAATTGATGGGATTGAAAGAAAAGTTGATGAAACTAAAATATTTGGGCTTACTGGAAGGCCATAAAGAAGAGGGACTATTGGCGGAAGACTTTTTTTACTTATAAAAATAAAAAGAATACTAAGAACATTTAGAAAGGCGCAGGTGATACTTACTAGTTTGAAACTTTTGCTCATTTACACAATTTTACTTAGTTTTTGAGGAGTTTCCAAATTTGGCTATTTATTTCACTGTTTGAGATCTGCGCATATTCCTTATTTAGTAATATATTTAATCCTGGTATTTCGGGTGAACCATGTAATAAGACGATTAATTTTGGGGGATTATTAGATAATGTATCAACGGTTGCAGGAAGGCTTGAAAAATCTGTGATATGGTAATCTGCTGCATATTTTATTGGAGGTAACCTATGTGATAATGCGTAAATTGTAGGAGCTTCTTCACCCCAAACGAAAACTTTATCGCTATTTGCAGAAGTTAGCATTATTAATTTTGCAGTATTGTAATTATCTTCTGTACTTTTGTCGATATTGTTAAAATATTGCCATTTGCTTTCCTGACCAGTTGCAAAAGAAATGAAATTTTCATAGTAAGGAAAGGTTGGATAATACCAAAAATGATAGTAAACAAGAGCTAATGGAACTAAGCTCAGAGGAATAATTGCTAAGACCTGCTCGAATTTTTGAGAAGTAACAAGAATTGCTATAAGAAGAGAAAAAGCTGGAACAACTTGGATCATGTAATGAGGATATGGACGACCTGAAAGAGTTGCTGCAAAGAGACTTGTTAAAAGCCAGATCGCCGCTATTAAAAAACTTTTAGATAGTTTTGACGACTTGATACGCAAAATGATAAGACCTAATAAAACAATTCCTCCTTTTATAAAAAGCGGAGCATTTCTTACAACAAAAGATGTTTGATTGTTACCACTCCAGGAAGAAAGATATCCAATGTTTTCTAAAAATGCAGCTTTGAAATAATCGAGGGCAGCATTATGGAGAGCGTACCAAACAAATGTAAGAGCGATGGGAATAATGAATGCGATAAATAAAGTGACAGTTCTTTTAATAATAATTTTTATGTCCTTAGAATTTACTGCATTTATTAACCAATAAATAATTACAACTGGAATATCAAAAACTGCCGGAATTTTAAAGAGAGCTGCAACAGCAAAAGCGACCCCTGCAATAATTATGTGTTTTTTGGTTGGATCTTTTAATAAAAGCAAAATTGCCAAAATTGTCGGGCCAATTAAAAAAATTTCCGCGTTTACAATCTGGCCTTCCAGTAAAGGAAGAGTGGTGAGAAAAGCGAAAATTGTGACTGCAACTTGCTGGGCACGAACATTTTTTTCAAAGAGAACTTTGGTCAAATGCCAGAAAATAGCAATTGTAACCAACATCCAAAAAAGAAGAATTGCTCTATAAATTGCTAGGTTTCCAGCAACTGCTGCCAGAATATAAATAAGAGGAGGTTTGTTATCGTGGATTTGGGAGTAAAGGGTTAGACCATTACGAACTGCATTTCCGAGAGTTAAATAAATCATTTCGTCACCGTAATAATAAGGCTCAAAAAGAGAAGGGATGCGAAGAAGAAAGACAAAGCTTGAAATCAATAAGACCCAATTTGGTGGCTCGATTTTAGCGATAAAACGATCTATTTTCTTGAGCATTAGATATTTCATTATATGAAGGATTTTTGTTTGGAGCAATAAGTTTATTTATTTTTTGTAATTTCTATTATTTCTGGGGTTTTATCGTATTGAAGGCGACTGGTTTTTTCTTCAAATGTTTGTGTTGCGGCTTTTGTTTTTATTCTCGGATCTTTTATTTCTTCTATGGGTTTGAATTTAAGATCTTTATCTTGTACTAAAATTGTCTCTTGTTGGGATATTCTAGGTTCACTATTTCTTATTATTCGGGGTTTACCCATTACTGGTTTATCAAAATTTGGTTCTGACATAATTTATTATACTTTTTCTGTGACTTTGTATTCAATGTATTTTCCAAGCATTAAACGAGTGTGTGCATCAATTCCTGGTAATGCCGAAAAGAAAAAGCCGGCAACTGGCATTAATACAAACTCAAACGGAGTTAATAATGCACGCCATAAAGGAAAAGTTGCTGGGCGTTTTGGCTTGTAAAAATAATCAATAATAATCATTAAAACTAAGAAGACTAGGGCAACTGTTAGAATAGTGGAGGAGATTTTAGGAACTAAAAAGCCAAGAGTTGTACGACCAAAAGCAGGATTTATTAATGTAGGAATGGTTAATCCGATTGTTATGAAAAACCAGTTAACTGGCCATAAAAAATGAGATTGGATTATATAAAGCAAGCGCATGGTTTTGTCCCAAAAAGGAACATCGGGAGTTAAAAAGTAATATTTTATAATCCATGGATCGTCTGAAGTTCCCCAAGCCCAACGCTTTAGTTGTTCGTATTGGACTTTAAGAGTTTTAATAGTTGATGTTGATTGAGCTGCGTCAGCGTAAATTGGAAGATAAATTGGTTCGACTTCGACTTTGCCTTTCATTTTGAAATATGCCTTGAAGAAAATTCCCCAATCTTCTGGAATTTTATCTGCGTCCCAATAATCAACTTCGTCTGCCAACTTAAAAGATAAAGAATAGTTTTGCTGATTTATTAAACGGTCCTTTCTGGGAAGTTGACTTAAATTCCAAATAGATCCTAAAGTGTTTTGCACCCTTGTAATTGCTGGAATTTCCCAAATGTTGTTGTAAAAAAGGACACCTGGCTGCCAGAAAAAGTTATATCTTTTTGGATTGTCTAAAAACTTATATGTCAGACAAGCGAAATGTTTTTTGTGATAAACGTGATCTGCATCACAACTTGTAATTGTGAAATAATCCATATTTAATTTATTTTTCTTGATGAAGTTATCTCTTACCCAAATTGCAGCAAATCTTTCATTGCTTGCTTTACCTGCCACCTCCCCTTCTGTTAATTTGTGAACTGTTACTAATAATTCGCCAAAAATGTTTTTAAACTCTTTATTTAATGCATCAACTTTTATAAGACGCTCTTTTTCGTCTTCTTTAAATTCCATCGCTAAAACTACGATTAATTGTTTGCGATCTAATTCCTGGTTTTTAAGAGAATTTAGTGTTCTTTGAAGGATATGTAGTGGCTCTTTGTATGTTGGAATAATAATTACATGTTTGACCTTGTCAGCGTCGGGAAAAGATTTTAAATCACCAACCCAGTCGTAATTCATGGCAGCTTGAATTCTTAAATGGGAAATAATGATGGTGATACCAATAGTAAAGCTTTGGTAAAACCAATAGATATTGAAAAGAAGAATAAAATAGGCGACGAAAGTTGGAATTACAAAAATTCCCCAATAAGGAAATAAAATTAAATTCCAACTTACAAACCCGGGAAGAATTTCAAGAGCTCTTTGGATTCCATGGGCATGTTTGAGGGCAAACTTTTTAAACATAAATTATTTTAAGCGAGGGAATAATGGTTTATCAGATTTAATTTTATCAGTATTAAATTGTTTTTGAATTTTTTGAGCAGTTTCTGGCAAAAATGGTTCTAAATCAACTGCAATTTGCCTGATATCTGAAACCAAAAACTCTAAAACCTTTTGAAGTTCTTCACCACTTAAAGTCCAGACTTTTTTGTGATTGATTAAAATATCCAGTTCTCTTATTTTGTCCCAAATTGTTTTGAGAGAATTATTAAATTCATATTTTTTAAGAGGGATTTCTAATTCAATATCAAAAGAGTTTTTTGAAACAGGAAATTCAAAACCAGATTTTTCGCAGAGAGCTGCGACACGGGCAATTAGATTGCCCAGACCATTGGCAAGGTCTGAATTGTAAACCTCTTTAAATCTTTCGATTGTGAAATTGTGGTCGGCGTCTAAAGAAACTTGAGATAATAAATAGTATCTTAAAGGCTCGAGGCCAAATTCTTTAATAAATTCTATTGGATCGATGACATTTCCCAGTGACTTACTTATTTTTTGGCCATCAATATTTACGAAACCGTGAATCAAAATTAATTTTGGCAATGGAAGATTTGCCGACAAAAGCATTGCAGGCCAATAAACTGTATGGAATCTGTTGATGTCTTTTCCTATTACATGAATATTTGCTGGCCAATATTTTTTCCATTTTTCTTCATCCCAACCGAAACCAATACCAGTCATGTAAATATCAAGAGCGTCAAACCATACATAAATTTTTTGAGTGTCATCTCCTGGAACTGGAACACCAACTCCTTGCGCTCTTTCATTTGATCTTGAGATAGAGAAATCTTCTAGACCTTCCTTGATGAATGACAGTGTTTCATTCCGCTTGTTTGTAGGAATAATTTGCAAAATATCTGATTCAATTAATTCTATTAATTTTTCCTGGTATTTGGATAATTTGAAAAAATAATTTTCTTCTTTTATGTAATCCGGTTTTTTATTGTGAATAGGGCAAAGACCGTCAACTAATTCTTTTTCTGTTTTAAAAGATTCACAGCCAACACAATACCAACCTTCGTAAGATTTTTTATATATGTCGCCGTTTTTATTACACAATTCCCATAATTTCTGAACTCCGGGCCAATGTTTTTTTTCATCAGACCCTCTTTGGAAAACGTCTAAAGGAACACCAACTGCATCGTAAGTTTCCTGCCAAATTTTTGAATATTTATCTAAATACTTTTTCGTTGAAATGCCTTCTTTTTCTGCAGCCTGGACATTTTTAAGAGCGTTTTCGTCAGCTCCAGAGAGCAATAAAACATCTTCTCCTAAAGCCTGGTGATATTTTCTGATTGTATCAGCCATAAAATATTCAAAGGTGTGGCCGATATGAGGTTTACCGTTTACATAAGGAATAGCTGTGGTGATGTAAAAATTTTTGTCGGACATAACACATATTATATAGTTTTGAAGCAAAAAAGACTATTTTTATGAATTTTAAGAAAGATGATCGAACATTGCGGACAGTTCCCAGAAATTTGCTGACAATGCGGTTAAAGTAAAAATAGAAGATGCATAACTGCCCCAAAGAGTTAAGTCTCTTATTGTTGTGTTTGCACTATTTTCTTTATCTGTCCATTCTGCGATAAATATTGCTTTTTTTGAATCATAGTTTGAGCGTCTAATGAGGAATGATGCTGTATTTATTTCGAAGTGTATGTATTCATTGTTTTCAAGACAATTTTTCCATGAGAACTTTGCTCCTTCTTTAATAACATCCATGGCTGTAGAACCAGGTGTGAAAGTGTAAGGATTTTCCTTTGAGCCGTCTCCTTTGCTGTATCTTATTTCTCTTTCTGGCATATTAAGTTGATATTAAAACAATAATTAATTTGCTTGTCAAACGCTAGATACAAAACGCCTTAATTATGAGACATTTTGGGGACTTGAAAAGCTTGTAATAAAACTACAACAATGATAAATATCTGCCCAAAATTCATACCCTTTTGGGCTAAAAAGGGGGTGATTAATACGAAAAAACTTTTAATAGCTGGTGCTATTTCATTTGCCGGACTTATGCTTACTGCCGGAAGCGCTTTTGCTTCTAATGTGACAATAAGCGGAAACGGTTATGACACACACAATTATGTGAACACAAGCAGTTCGACTTATTCGTCGACAAGCCAAACTAATGTAACAACTTTTACGAATAACGTTACTACCGGATCAAACAAAGGCACAAAAAACAGTGCCAATAATAATACCGGAAAAGGAAGTGTTACAGTTACAGGAGGCAGTTCAACAAGCAAAGTAAATATTACAAATTTGGGAAGCGTAAATGTTAGCGTTGATCCAAATTCTTGCTGCCCATGCAACACGACAGGCGATGTGACCATTAAAAATAATGGTGCAAAATCATCAAACGGAGTTAATGTTTGGACAAACTGCGTAACAACCGTTAGCCAGACAAATGTTACTACTGTAAATAATACAGTTAACACCGGAAACGGAGGAAGCAATAATAGCGCAAACGGAAATACCGGCTCAGGCGATGTTAGCGTAACAGGCGGAGATAGTTCGTCGACTGTTAATATTACCAATGCTGCAGGATTAAACGTCGCGTTATAAGTCTCAGGAAAAAACTAATTTTTAGTTTTAAGGAGCTCTCTTAAACGAGAGCTCCATTTTGTTGCCCAGGCGTCTGCGTCAATTTTTTTTACGACTTCTTTGACTTCTTTTTTATTTAATAAATTCTCGTTTTCTGAAATAAATTTAGAAGTTACGTGCAAATTATTTTTGATATTTTCCTGAGTTCTTTTTTTACTTAACCAATAAAGAACCGATAATCTTTTGGATAAAGTTTCCAGTTCTTTGTCTGTTAAAAAAGATTTTAAAAAATTTAGAGTTTCTTCTTCGTTTTTGAAGTCCGAAAAGGTAAGAGCTAAAGTTTTTTCAATTTGCTTTTTTAGAGTTGGATTCATACAGGAGTATTGTAATCACGATTGCCGTTAAAAGAAAGAAGTTTACGAAATTACCAAGACCAAAATATCGCAAGATTACAAAAATGGTTAAGGCAATTGTGATAATTAAGTTTTTGATAGAAAAATAAACGCATAAGAAAAATACAAAAAAGAAAAAGGGAATAATGCCAAAAGTTTTCGGGTCTATAAAATAAATAATAAACGCCAGAATTAACCAGAAAAAAAGAGGAATTAGAATTTTTGAAATTGGGAAATTAAATTTCTTGGTTTCGGTTTTTTGTTCTTGTTTTCTTCGGCGAGAAGGAGGCATAATGTATTATAACCTATGGAATTACTACTGATATTAGTTTTAATAATTGGATTTGGAATTGTTATTTATTTGCTTATTCAAAAGCCAAAAACTTCAAACGATTTACTCGAGTATTTGAAATCTACAAATAATAGATTAGATCGCCAAGGAATGGATTTTAATCAAAGACTTGATAATGCAGCGCGCGTAATTTCTGATGTCCAAAAAAACATCGGAGAGATGAGCGAAATAGGGCGCAGTATGCGCGATTTTCAAGAACTTTTACAATCTCCAAAACTGCGAGGAAATGTTGGAGAACATATTTTGAATGAAATACTTGAGCAAAATTTGCCAAAATCTTCTTTTAATTTGCAGTATGCCTTTAAAAATGGCCAGAAAGTAGACGTTGCGATAAAAACTTCTGCTGGAATAATTCCTGTGGATTCCAAGTTCCCATTAGAAAATTTCAGAAAATTAAATAGTGCAAAATTAGAAACTGAAAAAAGAATTGCTGAAAAAGATTTCGAGAGAGATGTAAAACATCATATTGATGATATTTCTAAAAAATATATTTTAACTGATGAAGGAACAATTGATTATGCACTGATGTATGTTCCAAATGAAGCGATTTATTATGAAATTGTAAACAATGTAAGTTTGTTTGAATATTCACAAAAGATGAGAGTACTTCCGGTTTCTCCAACAACTTTTTATGCATATATGCGAGCGATACTGATGAGTTTTGAAGGGCAAAAAATTGAAGCGAAAGCGAAAGAAATATTAAACGCCCTTCGGGCGATAAAACAAGATTATGAGAAGACAGAAGAAGATTTAAATGTTATGCAAAGACATTTAAATAGTGCAGTTAATAAAATGAATGATGTATTTAATTCATTTGGAAAGTTAGGTGGAAAAATTTCTGCAACGAAGAATTTGGGAGAAGATACAAAAATCTAGATTAGTAAGGAATTGGAGTACCGGTTCGAATTTATCTTACTCTTCGGACTTTTTAATGAGAGGCTGACAATTAATCTCCTTCCAATTCAAATTATGGATTTTATTATTTAAAGAAAAATTACAAATTCTTCCATAATTTATGGGCTTACTTTGATAATTATACAGCGTGATACAATTGGTTTATGAAAATAATTTTATATATGGCTATTTCTGCAAACGGAATGATTGCGAAAGCTGATCATGACACTCCATGGAGTGATGATGAATTTGAAAGTTATAAAAACAAAGTAATTGAAATTGGAAATTTAGTAATTGGCAAAACTACTTATGATTTAACTATTGAGGATAATGGTTTTGATAATTTGAGAAATCCGTTTATTGTTGTTTTAACAACTTCTGGTGACAAACCAAGAAATAAAAATACAATTTTTGTAAAAAGTTTTAATGAAGCAATTAAAGTTTCTCAGGAAAAAAAGTTTGAAAACATGCTTATTGCAGGTGGAGGAAAAATGAATAAAGTTGCTTTGGAATCGGGAAAAATTGATGAAATATTTTTAGATGTGGAACCATTTATTTTTGGAAAAGGAATTAATCTCTTTGCAGAGTCCGATATGAACTTAAATTTGAAGTTAATAGGAACAAAAAAAGTAGGAAAAAATGGAATACAACTTCATTATGAAGTTACTAAATAACTAGTGATACAATGGCTTCGTGGAGAAAACTCTCAATAAACAACAACTTCAGGCGATAAAACATAAAAATGGTCCCTTACTTGTAATTGCTGGAGCTGGAACTGGGAAAACTACTGTTATTACTGAACGAGTTAAATTTTTAATTGAAAAAAAATTGGCAAAACCCGAAGAGATACTTGCACTTACCTTTACAGAAAAGGCGGCTCGAGAAATGGAAGAGAGAATTGATATTGCACTCCCATATGGATATACCAATATGTGGATTCTTACTTTCCATGCATTTTGCGAGAGAATCTTAAGAAGGGAAGCGCTACAGATTGGAATGGATCCAAGATTTAAATTGATGACAACGGGCGAGACTGTGCAGTTGATTCGCCAAAATTTGTTTAAATTTAAATTAAGTTATTATCGACCGCTTGGAAATCCTTATAAATTTATTGATGGGATGATACAACATTTTTCCAGACTTCAAGATGAAGATATTAAAACTGATGAATATTTAAAATGGGCAAGGAAACAAGAGGACAAAAAATGGTTGGAACTAGCCAATGCATATCGCACATATGAGGAATTAAAAATTGCAAATGGTTTTATGGATTTTGGAGATTTGATTACAAAAACTATAAAACTTTTTCGTGACAGGCCAAATGTTTTGAAAGAATACAAACGCCAATTTAAATATATTTTGATTGATGAATTTCAGGATACGAATTTCTCTCAAAATGAGCTGGCGCTCATTTTGGCAAAACAAAACAAAACACAGAATATAACAGTAGTGGGTGATGATGATCAAAGCGTTTATCGATTTCGGGGAGCGGCGATAAGTAATATTATTCAATTTAGAAAAAATTTTCCTAAGACAAAAGTTGTCACTCTTACTCAAAACTATCGATCGACACAAGAGATATTGGATAGAGCATATGAACTTATACAACACAATAATCCAGATAGATTGGAAGTAATTGAGAATGTTAACAAAAAATTAATTTCAAACAAAAAAGATGGAGAGAAAATAGAATTTATTCACACAGGACGGGTTGAAAATGAAGCTGAAATGGTTGCTAAAGAAATCCTTCGACTCGTAAAACTCCCTCAGGATCGATATGAATATCGAGATTTTGCGATTTTGGTGCGAGCGAATAATCACGCAGAACCATTCATTAGAGCATTACAGAGACAAGGAATTCCTTATCAATTTTTAGGACCTGGAAAACTTTTCCGGCAAAGTGAAATAGTTGATTTAATTTCTTATCTTCAAGTTCTTTATGATTTTGATAACAGTACGGCTGCGTTTCGGATTTTTTCTTTATCAGTGTTTGGTGTTAACTCAAGAGATTTGGCTAAGATTAGTAATTTTGCAAGAAGGCAAAACTTAAGTTATTTTGAAGCAGCTGAAAAAGCAGGTGAAATAAACATAAGCATTGACTCTAAAGAAAAAATTAAAAAAATTGTTGAGATGGTCCACAAACATTTGGGGTTAGTTAATAAAGAAAGTGCGGGACAAATTTTGTATTATTTTTTGGAGGAGACAAAATTACTTAATGATTTATTAAACCCAGAAAATGCTGAAGCTGCAAAGAGAGCAAATAATATTTCTAAATTTTTTGATAAAATAAAAACTTATGAAGTTGATCATCCAGGAAGTACAGGTGTTTTTGATGTTGTTGATTATATAAATCTTGCAATGGATGTAGGGGAATCACCGCTTGCCGCTGACAGCGATTGGAATGAAATAAACGTTGTAAATATTTTAACGGTGCATTCTTCTAAAGGACTAGAATTTCCTGTTGTGTTTTTAGTTAACTTGGTGGCACAAAGATTTCCAACAATTGAGCGACGCGAGCAGATTCCAATTCCTGATGCACTCATAAAAGAAGTTTTACCAACTGGAGATTTTCACCAACAAGAAGAGAGAAGGCTTTTTTATGTGGGAATGACACGTGCAAAAGATAAACTTTATTTTAGCGCAGCCAATTTTTACGGGGAGGCAAAAAGAGAAAAAAAGTTGTCACCCTTTATATTCGAATCGCTGGGCAAATCAGCTCTCGATGCTGACGCATCGGTAAAGCAGAACGCAAAAATAGAACAACTGAGTTTTTTAAGTTTTGCAAACAAAAATGAAATTGCGGAAAACAAAAAAGATGAGAATAATGCGAGGCTAAAAATTAACTATTTGTCTTATTCGCAAATTGAAACTTTTGAGATTTGTCCACTTCATTTTAAATTAAAATATATTTTAAAAATTCCAACACAGCCAATTGCTGCAGCAAGCTTTGGAACAAGTATTCACAATACGCTTCGTGATTTCTATGAAAGCAAAAAAAATGCTGAAAAAGATTTACTTAAACTTTTTAAGAAAAACTGGATACATGAAGGGTTTTTGGATAAAAAACAGAACCAAGAATTTTTTGATAAAGGGAAAAAATATCTAAAAGATTTTTACAAATTACAATTTGATAAAAATAAATTGCCAACATTTTTGGAACAAGATTTTGTTATACCAATTAGCAAAGATTTGAAAGTTGGAGGGAGAATTGATCGTGTTGATAAATTGCCTGATGGAACTATTGAAATCTGGGACTATAAAACAGGTATGAATGTCCCAACTCAAAAAGAGATAGATCGCAATTTGCAATTAACTATTTATGCGCTTGCTGCACAGGATTTGTTTAAGAAAAAACCAGAAAAGGTTAAATTATCTTTGTACTATTTTGAGAACCAAAAAAAAATTACAACAGTGAGAACAAAAAGCGATTTGATAAAAGCAAAAGAAGAGATTTTAAGAATAAAAAAAGAAATCGAGAAATCAGAGTTTAAATGTAGTGGAAGTATGCTTTGTGAATTTTGTGAGTTCAAAATGTTTTGTCAGGCGGATTTAGAGTGATTATCGACTTCGTAAATATTTAATTGACCCTTGACTGGAAAAGGTTTTATTACTCTTAAATTTCTAATTAACCAAGCATATAATTTTGGAGAATATTTAAAGCATGCTGCTTTTTCATCACTTTTTTTCATTCTTCGAATATCGTAGAGATTGACTATGCAAAGAGCAAAACCAGCTGGTTCTATTTTGGGATTTTGTGAGGAGCAAATTAGTAAGTCTCCCCGATAATTTGTTTTCCATTTCCTTGTTTCAATTGTTTTAATTCCATCTCTTATTAAATTAGCGTAAGGCTGTTTGAGAGAGATGGCTTTCATAGTTTTGGGATAACATACCCCAAAACATCGAAATCTGGGTGCCAAATTTCAATCATGTCTTCTTTGAAATTTCTAATGAATGGTGATTTATCCTTCCATTTATTTTTGAATTCTTGAAAATTATCTATTTCATAATCACCACAACCAACTTGGAGACGATATGGATCAACGATTCGAACACCTAAATAATTAATATTATAATTTAGTATTTTTTCTTGGACTTTAATATATAAACTAGTTTCGGAACTAAACGGTTCCCTTGGACCTTTTTTGGAAATTAAATCATATAAATAATCATATTCATCAAAATAATGAGGAAATATTTTGAGGGTTGTAATGGGAAGTTTCTCTTGAAAGATTTCTAATGAAAGTTTTTCAAGTTCTGAAGTTATATATTCTAAAGCCTTGTTTAAATCTTTTTCATTTTTGATGGGACTAAAGGGATAAATTGTTTTCATTTAGAATATTTTAATATTAAATTTGGATTTTACAAACAGGCCTGGATAACTAACTTCAGTTTTACTAAAACCAGATTTGAATTTGGTAAAGCCCTGCCAACTCTCTAATGGAAACCTTGTGTCGTAAATGCCATCGAAATCGAAAGTTTTCATTCCTAATTTTTTAGACAGTAAAATTGCATGCCAGGTTAAAAGAGTGGGGGCGAAATTTTTGCGGCCTTCATTATTTGCTGCGGCGTACATATAATAACTGACTTTATCAAAAAATAATAGAAATAGAACTGCAATTATTTTGTTATCTTTTTTAGCGAGAAGGATTTTTGAATTTTCTCCAAAGGATTTTTGCATAGCGATAATATTTTTTTGCTGACTAAAAAAAGGAAAACGATTTTTCTCGAAATTTTCTCTCCAAAAATTAGTGAAGTCTAAGACGTTGTCACTCTCAACTATTTCAACACGTTTTAAAAAGGATGTGCGCGTGATGTTGTAGCGAACTTTTTGGGAGAAAGATTTTAGTAGTTCGTTTTCTGATTTGTTTAAATTAATAATTAAAGTTTTGGTTGGAAGGGATGGAGAGTTTGAGGGATGAAATCCTTCGACTCGTAAAACTCGCTCAGGATGTCGTGGGTACACTCCAGGTTCGATTGAGAATTGAAATGGATGGTATTTATTTTCAATAAATGTAATAATTTTTTGATTTAAAATTTCAGAGCGTTGAAGTTTGACAAAACTTCCGAGAACTGGAAAATACTTAATGTAAATATAAATATTATTAATTTTTTCTATTTTCCAATTGATAGATTTTAGATAATTTGCCCAGTCAGGGGATTGACGAAGATCTGCCATATTTAAAACTGGGGTTTTATAAATTTAGATTTGAATCTTAAAGTGTGCCAGCGAATGAAATCCATAAATTTATAAAGTTGATATGCATTTTTATCTATAACTAAATCCCATGTTCCAATAAATTCTACAACACGTGGTTTGTAACCTTCTTTAAATTTGGTGAATCCTTTTCCGGGTTCACGTCCCCATAAATCAAATTTCGTACATCCTAATTTTTTACCAAATTTTATAGTTTTCCACATCATTAAATTTGGAGCCATGACATTTTTATATTTATGAGTTGAGGCGCCGTAAGGATAATAGAGGACTTTATCGAATTCAAATAAAATCCAAGTGACAATAATTTCGCCATTATATTTTGCAACTAAGAGGTGAGCAATTTTATTTTTTAGGAATTTCCACATTAGTTTGTGATAGTTTTCGCTATGGGCAAAGAATTTATCTCTTTGAGTGGTTTCTTTTGTGAGTTCCAAGTATTTTTCAAAAGCTTTTTCGCTATTGTCTTCATGAACTGTAACGCCTTTTTTAGTTGCCAAGCGAATGTTATATCGAGTTTTGCTTTCAAAACCTTTTAGTAATTCATCTTCACTTTTGGTTAAATCGATTTCAAAGGTGGATGGTGTAAATATTGTTTTTCCAGAAACTGCGCCAGAATTTTTTAATATAGAAATTAATTTATCTGATTTTTCAACGTTTGGTTCTAATTTAATGAAAATTAAATTGTTTTCTTGTCCAAATTTTTTTAGGTTTTCTAGCATTTCTTTGGTTGGAGCAGGACCTTTTTCAAAAATTCCTAATTTTTTATTTAAAAAAGGGATTTTATGGAGAGTTAAAAGATTGCCATCAATGCGGACAACTTCGTTGCCCCAAACTCTTCTAAATTCTTCCCATTCTTTTGTTTGAAGTGGATGGACTATTTGCATGAATATATAATACAATTATTTAGACTCGCTTGCCATGAAATTAAATTTAAAAGTTTATCTAATTCTTATTGTAGTGTCTTTTTCAATTCTGGCTTTTTATTTTGTTGCGAGACCTGGTAAAAATAATAGTGTTACAGAGTCATCTCCTGTTCCTATTTTTGCTTCTGTGTCAACTGATGGCTGGAAAAATTACATTAACTCTGATTATGGATATTCTATAGAATATCCATCTAACTGGTATTTTTCTGTGGTAAGTAGTGGTACCCCAATTTGGGTTCATTTTTCACCTAAACCAATTCCAACCAGCGGTGTATTAGATAGTCCGCTTATTATAAATTTCTGGAATAATCAAACAGAGGAAAGTACTGTTAATATTTTGAGAAGTCAATCACCTGGAGCTGATGAGAAAACTGTTGTAGTAGGTAATTTGATGGCTCATGAGTTGTATAATTCTCTAGGAATTGATTATATTTTTCCTAAAGGGAAAGATTCTATTGAAATAGATACTGGACAAAATGAAGGAGCAACATGGAATATTTTGAGTACAATAGTTTCTACTTTTAGATTTACCAATTAATATCATCATTATCATCGTCGAATACATATTCTTTTTGGTATTTTAATTTAACACCTGCTGCTTCTAATAAATTTTCTGGAATATCAATGATAAATCTGCTCGGAGGATTGCTTGTTGTTTGACCAAAGAACAATCTTTGATTAGCATATGTTAGAAATAAAATTTCTTTAGCGCGAGTTATTCCAACATAAGCAAGACGACGCTCCTCTTCTAATTGCGCACTATCAAAAAGAGATCGTGAATGGGGGAATATTCCCTCTTCTAATCCAACCAAAAAAACAACCGGAAATTCGAGACCTTTTGCGGCATGTAAAGTCATTAGAGTTACACGGTTGCCTTCATCTCCCTTTAATTTAGAACTTTCTTCCTGCTCAACAAGCGCGACGTTTTCTAAAAATTCATTAATTAAAGGAAATTGAGTTGCAACACTTCGAAGCTCTTTTATATTTTCTAATCTTGCCATATTTTCTTCAGTATTTTTATTAAATAAATCCAGATAGCCGCTTTCTTTTAAAACTTTATCCATAATATCTAATGTTGAGAATTCATCCAGATTTTGTAATGAATCTTTTAAAGTATTAAATTTTGCAAG
The DNA here is from genome assembly GCA_035549555.1 of Patescibacteria group bacterium. Classification (NCBI taxonomy): domain Bacteria; species Patescibacteria group bacterium. The sequence continues at coordinate 629,040 of DASZQR010000010.1, read as the reverse complement.
ACGGCGAACTCCGAGCTTTTCTAGGCGTTTATAAGAAATTTTATCTTTTGGATTGGCTAAAACTCGCAAATACGAAATAATATCTTTAATTTCTTTTCTTTCGTAAAATTTTGTGCCGCCGACTAAAACATAAGGAATTCCTGCATGAAGAAGAGCTTCTTCTAAAACACGAGACTGAGCATTTGTTCTATAAAGAATAGCATAGTCGCTATACGGGCGATTAAATTCGTACAAAGTATTTACAATGAAACTTGCCTCATCAAGGCCGTTTCTTGCGGCATATAATTTTATCTTTTCGCCGTCAACGTTGTTAGTCCAGAGCTGTAAAATTGGATGATTGGTATTTTTACTAATAACAGAATTTGCTGCACTAAGAATTTTTTTAGTTGAACGATAATTTTGTTCCAAATTAATTGTTTTTAAATTTGGATAATCCAAAGATAGATTATTTATATTTCTATAATCTGCACCACGCCAGGAATAGATACTTTGAGAAGCATCGCCAACAGCTGTTAAATTTCCAGTTTTGCCAACTAATAATTTGGTTAGACTGTATTGAATTTTATTTGTATCTTGCCATTCATCTACAAGAATATGAGTTAGATTTTTTTGCCATTTAGATAAAACTTCTGGATTATTGCGAAAAATTTCTACAACTTTCATTAAAATATCGTCGAAGTCGAGCGCATTAATTGTTTTTAGTTCTTTTTCATATGCAGCATAAATTTTAAAAATATTTTCCTGGTAATCGCCTTGAGCAATTTCGCCATATTCAAGGCTTGTTATCATTTGAGATTTGGAATTACTTATTTCATTTAAAATACTTCCTGGATTGTAAGAATCATCAGGCAAATTAAAATCTTCGATTATCTCTTTTACTAATTCTTTTTGATCTGAGTCGTCGTAAATTATAAAATTGCTATCAATACCAATACTTTTGCCGTCAATTCGCAAAACTCTGACACAAAAAGAATGAAAAGTTCCCGCAAAACCAGGCATATCGGAAATTAGATTGCCGATTCTTTCTTTCATTTCGGAAGCAGCTTTATTTGTGAAGGTTAATAAAATTACGGAACTTGGGGAAACTTTTTTTTCTTGAATAAACCAAGCAGCGCGATGAGTGAGGACTTTTGTTTTTCCTGAGCCTGCTCCAGCAAGGACAAGTAATTTATCCCCCTCAAAAGTAACTGCTTCTAATTGTTTGTCGTTTAATGATGCTAAAATATCCATAGAAACAATACTATATGAAAAATTTTAACACTAAAAGACTCAAAAGATTTATTTTCGCTCACATTCAACTTACAAGATTTGTAATACTGGGGGCATTTTTTGTTTTAATTATTGGTTCTCTTTTGTTTCTTTTTAAAACTGTTTCAAATAGCGTTTTGGGTGAGGAACTTGTTGCTGCAAAGAATTTTATTTTGCCTGATACACAAAATAAGCGAATAAATATTTTACTTATGGGTGTACGCGGAGAAAGTGGTGACGGACCAGACTTAACAGACACAATGATTTTAGTTTCTATTAATACTCAAAACAAAAAAATGGCATTGATTTCCATACCGCGGGATATTTGGGTAGATGACCTTAAGGATAAAGTGAATAGCGCATATATGTATGGGAAACAGAAAGGTGGGGCACAAACTGGAATAATACTTGCCAAATCGACTATTGAAGAAATTACTGGACAGCAGATTGATTACGGAGTTGTCGTTGATTTTAGTTCCTTTAAAGATATAGTTGATGCGATTGGAGGAGTGCAAGTTAATGTAGCTAATAGTTTTACTGATACACAGTATCCAGTAGCCGGCCAAGAAAATAATCCGTGTATAAGTTGTCGTTATATGACTGTAAGTTTTCAGAAGGGTTTGCAAACAATGAATGGGGATACGGCACTTGAATTTGTACGAAGCCGACATGCAAGCGGAGTTGAAGGGAATGATATTGCAAGAGAAGCAAGACAACAACTTATTATCGATGCAATTTTGAAAAAAATTGTAACACCTCAAGTTTTGACAAATACTTCAATAGATGAAAAATTGTTTAATGTTTTGCGAAATAATATTTTGACTGACATGACACTGAAAAATGCGGGGAGTGTTGCTAGATATATAATTGATGCAAAAAATAATAAAATAAGTTATACGATTCCTGATGATTTACTTTATACACCTTCTAATGAATATCTTTACCACAACCAGTTTTTTACTCACGCTTTTGTATTTATTCCAAATAACAAAAAAAGTATTAGCGGGAGCGAAGACTGGAGTGATATACAAAAATGGGTAAGTAGTGTTTTAAATTAAAATGCCCAGTGACCAATTGTAAAGAGGTATCCAAAATAAATCAGTAAACTAATTGAAATAATTCCCCAAATAATTCTTAATATTTTTTTGTTTGTTAAGATTCCTAAAGTTATAAAAAAAGGCGGAATAGATAATAAATATCTTGGAGTACTTAAGAGAAAGGAAGTTGATGTCATCATAATTGTTGCCAAAATAAAATAAGCGAAATAGGAAAAACGCATTCTAATTTTTTTAAAGATTAAATTTAAAAAAATAAAAGTGTAGGGAATTGTTGAAGCAAAAGCTTCGGCGAATCCGACAATATATTTATATTCTGGATTGGTTGACGGCGTATTAAACCCTCTTTGCCAACTACTAATAATTCCTTGCCACGGGAAGGCAAATGATTTTTGCCAATGAGTTTTTAGAAAAACCTCAAACATTAGAGGATTACCAAAGAGAGAATAATTAATTGATAAATAAATTGAACTTGCAAGAAATGAGAAACTTAAAATTAAAATGAGATCTAAATAGTTTCGTTTTTTGTTTAAGAACCATTCTATTAAAATACTTGGCCAGATTAAGATTCCAAAAGGACGGGTTAGAGTCGCAAAAAAAGCAGCAATGCTTGAATATTTAAATTTATTGGTGCGGGCAAAGTATAAAGATAAAACAATTAATAAAAAAAATAGACTTTCAGGATAAGCTGTTAAAAAGAAATAACTTGTCGGGAAGATTGCGACAGTTAATGTTATCCAAATAGATTTTGACTTATTGTAATCAAGTAAAAGCAATTTATAGAAAATGAAAAGGGCCAATATTATTGAAATAAGAGAAATTATAAAAGCTGATAAATAAGGATTGTTAATTAATAAATTTAGAATTTTAATTAACGAAGGATAAAGAGGGGGGAAAACTATAAAATATTTTTCGTCACCGGTTGTTACATAACCATTTTGTGCCAAAAATAAATAACTGTGGCCATCCCAACGAGAGACAAAATTTTGTAAGAAATTCAGCATATTACGGAGCGACAATTCCTAGTTTATTGATTAGTAATACTCCCCAGAAATTTACTAAAATACTAAAAAATAATAGCAGCCAGTGATGCCATTTTAAATTGTTTTTTTGCAGATACTTAATAATTAAATAAAAAATAAATGGATAAAAATCTGCGGCAAACCTAAATCCAAACTGAGCATAACCTGATTCCCCGTGCATGAAAACTAAAAATAGAATTGCAATTATTGAAATAATTGAAAGATATATTTCCTTTTTCTTTAAGTTGTTGAGAAATGCATAAATAAAAACGGGAGAAGTAATTGCAATAGATAACCCTCCCCAAGAAGGAACAATGAAAGGAAATGTGTTTTTGAAACTTGGTAAAGAAGTAAACATAATTTTCAAATTTCTTAAAATATAAAAAGGACTAATAATTCCATTTGAATACCATGGCTCTTGAAGAACGCCTGGAATTAAAGAATAACCTGTTTGGAAAAAATTACCGAAACGAAGAAAATTATAAAATAAGTAAAACGAAATTGATGGGAAGAGGCCTATTAGAAATTTCGTTTTGTGCTTTTCAAGCAAAAAATAAAAAAATGGGAAAGCAAGAATTATTTCTACTCGAGACAAAAAAGCAATCCCTAAAAATATTCCAACTAAAACACTATTTTTGTTTTTTTCTAAAGTCAGTATTGCAAGAAGCAGGAATAAGATCGCGACAGTTTGGCCTAATAACCAGACAGATCCGACTGATGACATGAACCACAGAATGTTTCCTAGAGCTGTTAAAAGAATAATATAAAGAGTTTTTAATTTATTTTTTGTTATTTCAAAACTAAGAATTGCAGAAACACAAACAATTGCCGCTCCGATTAAATTTGCAAAAATAGTTTGAGAAAAATTTGAGCCAAATAAAATAAGGAAAGGTATTAATAAAATAGCTGGAGCAGGAGGATATACAACTGCAAATTTATCCCGCGCAATTAGAATTAATTCGCTTAGCCAAGGAGGATTATCTGTAATATAATATCTTCCATGAAGAAAAGAATCCGCCAAACGGGTAAAATAGTTGTAAGGAGTTGGACCATTGCCACTAAAATAAAAAATGCAGAAACTAATTAAAAATATTCCGAATATTATAATTTTACTCTTTAGTGCTTTCATTTTACGATTAATTTTATCACCGTTTGGGACACTTACACTTGATCAAAATACTTTTATAGCTTGGGGAAATAGACTTGTAACAGTTGGATTTTCCAAATTTTATTTTGGTGGATGGAGCGATTATTTGCCTGGATATTTATATTTACTTCGATTTGTTTCACAAATTGCAAACGCAAATTCATTAACACAAACACCACAAACAACAATTTATAAATTGCCTGCAATATTAAGCGATATTGATACTGGATATTTAATTTATAAAATTACAAAAAACTTAAAAGACGAAACTTGGGCAAGAATTGCTGCTTTTATTTATTTGTTTAATCCGGCAGTAATAGCTAATTCTACAATTTGGGGACAGGTTGATGGATTAACTTCGCTTTTTGCTTTGTTTTCTTTTTATACTCTAGAAAGTAATTTTTGGTTGTCAAGCGCTGCACTTGCCTTTGGGACTTTAATAAAGCCGCAAATGGCAATCATTTCTTTAATTATTTTTATTTTAATGATTCAGCGAAAATGGAAAGTACAAAAAATATTCACTTATATTTTGGAAGGAGCTGTTATTTTTGTTTTTGGATTTGTTCCATTTGCAAACGGGGGTAATATTATTAATTTTATAATTGATCGACTTAATGTAAGCCTCAATCAATATCCGTATACTTCAGTGAACGCGTTTAATTTTTGGGCGATAATTGGAACCTGGAAGCCTGACATGTATTTAAATATAGTGGGCGGATTAATACTCGCTATCTTATTTTTTGTTTTTGCGTTTAGATTTTTAAAAATTAGAGGTGGTGAATATATTTTACTTGCATTTACTTTTGCGGCCAGTTTTTTATTTATGACGCGAATGCATGAGAGGCATATGTTGCCTGTTTTTGCTCCGCTTTCGATTGCTGTTGCGCTTGACCCAATTTTTATTCTTGCTCTTGTTGGATTTTCTTTTGTTTATATCGCTAATCTTTATTGGGCTTGGAATTGGGTGACGAATAATTTTCAGGAGGTATTTGGAGATGGAGTAGTAAAGCTTTTAAGTTTAATAAATGTTTTATTACTTGGAATATTTATGATTCCAGAAAAAATTAAAGATAACACTGCGAATTTCACAAACTTGCTTCTTCGGAGTCGGATTACCTCCTGGCCTGTCGCGGCGTTTGCTGGAAATTCGCAAAAAAAAGAAAGTATATTTATTTTTGAAAAACCAGAAATTTCAAGTAAAAAAATAAAAATACTTTTCATTGGGGTGGTCATTTTTGCGGCGGTGACGAGATTTTATAATTTGCCTTATCCTCAGACTCATTATTTTGATGAAGTTTATCATGCGTTTACCGCGCAAAATATGTTGCATGGGATTACAAAAGCCTGGGAATGGTGGAATCCAAACCCTTCGGGGTTCGCATACGAATGGACACATCCTCCATTGGCAAAAGAGGGAATGGTTGTCGGGATGCTTTTCTTGGGAGAGAATTCTTTTGGTTGGAGATTTCCGGGAGCGCTTCTTGGAGTGGGGTCTGTAATACTTACTTTTTTTATTGCAAAAGAAATTTTTGACGATGAATTATTGGCGCTTATTGCATCAGCTGTAATTTCTCTTGATGGGCTGGCGCTTGTTACAAGCCGTATTGGAATGAATGATTCGTATATATTGTTTTTTAGCCTTGCATCGGTCTATTCTTACTTAAAAAAGAAAAATTTTTGGGCTGCAGTATTTTTTGGACTTGCATGTGTTTCTAAATGGAGTGGGCTTTGGGTTGCTCCAATTATTTTTGTAGCTCATTTTGTATATAAGCGAAAATTAAACTGGACTTATATTTTCTTTTTTATAATCCCGCCAATTATTTATTTATCTGCTTATTTTCCAATTTTTACAAACAAACAAATACAGACTGAATATATTCAAAATACTGGATATGCTACAAGAACCGATTTTAAGACGGGAATAGTTCCCTTGGATATGGTGATTGATGTACAAAAACAAATGTGGTGGTATCATACCAACCTTCGAGCGACTCATCCTTATTCATCTATGTGGTATACCTGGCCTTTTCTAATACGCCCAATCTATTTGTATACAAGTGATGAAGTAAATGGGCAAGTGTCAAGAATTTATATGATGGGAAATCCAATTGTTTTTTGGGGAGGGGCAGTTGCAGTTGTTGTTACATCTTATTTTGCAATTAAAGAACGTAACAAAAAACTAGGACTGGTTGTTTTTTCTTATTTAGTTTTCTTTACGCCATGGGCACTATCTCCGCGCATTATGTTTTTGTATCACTATCTGCCCTCAATTCCCTTTATGGCGATTTTAATTGCATATGTTTTAAGAAGATTTAAAGAATGGAGAATTCCATTTTTTGTTCTTGCCCTAATTTTATTTATTTATTTTTATCCACACTGGGCGGGACTTAAAATTCCATTGCAACTTGATACTTCATATTACTGGTTCCCAAGCTGGAGATAATCTAATTTTTCTTTTGCTTCTTTGTAACTAATACACCAAAGATAAAGTGGGCCTGATAAATATTTTGCTCTGCGAGCTGTATCGAATTTCATATTTTTACTCTTTAGATATTTTATTTGCGTTTTTATTGCTTCAAATTCTTCATTAAAACGAAAGTTTCTCGAGAAACAGTATTTTAAACCCCAAATAAACCAGCCAGCTTGTTTTTGTCTTTTGATGTGAGTTTGTTCGTGTAATAAAACTGAAACGTATTCTGGATTTGGATTTTTTGACTTTAAGTTTTCGTAAATATTTTTTGGAATATAAATATTTGGATAAATTGCGTGAGCTGTATATTTGCCAAGAAGTGGCAAAGCTGTCCATGGAAAAGTTTTGATTTTTACATTAGAAGGCAATTCCATATTGGAATTATATAATTTTATTTAATAAGGTAAAAACTTAAAACCCAGAAAGTTGAAAATAAAATTCCGGAGCCAATAAAATTTGATTAAAAAAGGAGCTGCAAATAAACCTGAGTAACTGATGAAGTTTGGCATTAAAGTACTAATGCAAGGCTTATAACTAACAGTACAGCTCCTGCACCAATACCGATAATTGTTGGTTCAACTGTACCAGAGTTTGGCAATTGAGGGGCTGGGGTTGGAGACGCTGTTGCGATAAACGGTGTTGCTGTTGCAGTAGATGTTGGCGTTGGTGACGGTGTTGGTGATGCTGTTTGGCAAACACAGGAAGTACTATCAGTACATGATGGATTTCTACAAACTCCGCCTGAGCAAGCCATTCCTGATATACAATCTGAATTGGTTGAACATGTTGTTCCACACTGGGGAACTGGAGTTGGGGTGGGGGTTGGAGAAACTGTTGGCGTTGGGCTAGCTGACGCTGTTGGGGTAGGTGTTGCAATAGTGAAAGTTAAGGCAGTGCAAGCTGGTGCTGGAGTTGCTGCATGAGGCTCACTGACAGGTGCATTTGGTGCAACTGCAGTTTGGCGAGATTGATAAAGCTTGATAGCAGTAAAGACCGCAATTCCTGCTAAAACAAGAGTTGCGATGACAATTATTATTGTGATAATATTTTTCTTTAAAAAATCTTGCATATTAGAACCATTGATTTAAGCTTGCTTCATGAACTTCTGCTGTAATACTGAAACTTGAAACTCCTGATGGAATTGTATAGACCATATAAAAAGTTGAAGCGTCACCCGGCTTTGTTGATGTAACTGATGGTTGGAGGCTGCCATTGATCGTGAATCTTGCCATGTCTAGAGTACCAGTTGTCGTTCCGGTTACTGCAAGATTAACGTTTGTACCTGGAGTAAGCTGAGAAAGTTGGGCGATTGTTAAAGGTGCCCAGTTTGTGTCATATGCTTGTATATTTGAACAGGAAGCAGTAATTGTTGATGGTGTTGGAGTAGGTGTTTGACAGACACACGTTGCGGAAGTTATACAAGAAGGATTTCGACAAACTCCTGCAGAGCAAGTCATACCATTTGCACAGTTAGCATTTGTTGTACAAGTACTTCCACATTGAGGAACTGGAGTTGGTATTGGTGTTGGGGCTGGAGTTTGAGCTGCGGCGCAACTGCAAACACCATTGCCTGAACCGACAACATCTATTTGTTGACAGGAACCTGCAGCTGGGGTTGTACAATAAGTACCAGTACCAACTGTTTGGGTACCTTGATTGTTTTGAGAGGTAGGACAATTTGGACCACTGAATCTTTGGATCTGGACTGTGCCTGATGTTACATTAATACAACTTCCCGATGCATTCCAATTTGAACCGCTTCCTCCGCCTCCGCCACAATTGTTTCCTCCATTACAAAACCCTCCTTGAGGTGCGCATTCAGGATGATTACTGCTTGATGCTGCAGACCACGATCCACCTCTGCCCGCACAAGATCCAGCATCACTGCAGATATTGGAACAATTTCCTGCTGCTTCCTGGGGAATTAATTGTTTATTGTTTTGATTTTTGACAACTGCGACTCCTGCAACTAATGCCCCAATCATAAGTAGAAGGCTAAACATAGTTACGACGACTCTTTTTAAATTACTTTTTGGGCCTGGAGTAGAAGATGAAGTAACAACTGGATTTGGATCTGTTGGGCCGATTTGAGAAACTGGCGGAATTACCTGCTCGGTTGGGTTTTGAGGAACAGAACTATCCATATATTTCATAATATTGCAGTATCTTATGTGGAGTCAAGCAGAATTTCAGTTTAGGGAAGATTTATCTGTACAGATGGAACTTGATTTGAACCTGTGTTATTAGTTTGATTTCTGAAATCGTAAGCGTTTCCAAGAATTATTAAAGGAACTGGATTTGCGTCCTGTAAATTAATTTTTGCGGATGCAATTGAAGTTACCGAGCTTTCAACAAGGATTTGTAAAAGAGTATTACCATCAACTTTTGGAATTGTTGCTATCCAATTTCCGCTTGGAGTAACAATACTTGCAAAATTACTATTTCCTTCGACAATATAAACCAAAGCGTTTTTGGCTGGAAAATTATCTTTGTCAAAGACTTGTCCAGAAATGATTTGAGTATTTGTTGAAGAATTTTTTGTTACCGCTGATGAAACGGGCAAATTGTCAAAAAAGCTACCACTTGAGTTTATACGAAATGAATAATTGGTATTATTTTGCAGATTGGTTATTTTTACAAAATGAGTTAGAGTTTTGGTTGTGATTTCACTTTCGTTTGTTTGGCCGTTTCCTGAATATTCTACAAAACCAATTGAAGGATTATCTGTCAGCCAAGTGACAGTAAAAGAATTGCTTTCAATATTTGTAACTCTTACATCTTGAGGATTGTCGAGAGTGTCTGCATTTGAAGTAAAAACTTTTGCTTCGTTGATTATAAAAACAGACGAAGTAATAGCAGTTAATAAAATAAAAATTGCTAGGACACTTGGAATTTTTGCTTTCATGGTGTTGCAGATGGTGACGGGGTAACACTTGCTGAAGGCGTACTTACTGATATTGGAGTTGGAGAAGGCGTAAGCGATGGAATTGGTGTTCCTGTTTCTGATACTGCTTCGGTATTTCCTATTTGATCATCTGTAAGATAGTTTCTTGCTTGTATTGCATCTAAACTTTTTGTATCAAGAGTTGGATCAAGGGGATTAATTATTGCTTGGGGAACAGGAGGGACAGGTTTGGTTGTAAGGCTGTGATAAACTTCAAATCCAGTCCAAAAGATCACTGTTATTAGTGTAAGAATTGCTGTTATTAATATTCCAGGTTTTTTTGCTTTCATATTATTGTATGTAAGGAATTTGTGGCGTAATTGTCAAATTCAAAACATTATTTTGAATACTAAGATCAAATTTGATAAAGTTTGCCGGTCTTCTTAAATTTTCAATATCTTTTATCATGTTTTCAAGACTTGAATAATCTCCTGTAGCTAAGAAAGTAATTTGTGCGGACTGAGCAGCAGGAGCTGCACTTGATGATGCAACTAAAGGAATATTTGATGTTTGCATACTTTGAATACTAACATTTTCTTTTTGCGCAAGACCAACAATTTGGCGAATGTAATCTTGTATACCAGGATTAAACGGAACTGCCTGGTCTAATAATTTGATTTTATCTTCGTTTTGGTTGAAGAGATTTTGGGCAATCCCTAAATTTTTAATTTTGGTGTCAAGAGCGTCGGATGTTTGCTGTTCTGCTTGTATTTTTGTAAGTAGATCGCTTATTGTTACAAGAGTTGGTTTAATTGCGAACACAAAAAAGATTGCAACTGCAGTGATAGAAAGAAGGACTTCCAGATAAGATTTCAGATCCTGTCTTTGTCTATACAAGGCAAAGATATTTGCAAAATATCTTTGATAAGTAACTTCTCGAAAACTATTAGTTGCCATTTGCCCTCCCTTTAATTGTCGCAGTTATCATGAAAGTTAAATCAGGATTTCCTTCTTTTGCGTTAACTGAAGTTACGGCAGCGCTTGTGAAATTTGTTCCTGAATTTAAACTTTGAAGAAATAAAGAAATGTCGTTTTGGTTTTGGGTGGTGCCTGTTAATTCTAGTTTTGATCCGTTAATATTTGTTTCTGTCAGAATAATATCTGAGGGAATTTTACCGCTTATTTCGTCTAGAATTGGGCTTAAATTATTGGATGCTACATTATAAGTTGCAAAGAGGGCAATTTGAGACTGGGTTTGACGAAATTTATTTTCAAAAATGGAATATGAAGAGACAATGGTTTTTTTTTGGTTTATATCGTCTATCAACTGCGAAGATTTGGCATCAAGGACAAAACGAGACAAGAAGGCAGCCATAACAATCATTTCTGTAGCTATAACAATATAACGAAATGTAGTTAAGACCCATTTTAGAGTACGGCCGAATGTTGAAGCTTCAAATTCTTCTTGGGGAAGAAGATTAATTTGTTTTTCTTTGATTTTTTTAGCCATGGCAGGATAGTTATTTCAATATACCATATGAAAGAATGTGAAAGAACTATCGCGAAGCGACAAGCTTCGCTTATTTTTTCTTTGAAGTTTTATTTAACTTTGAGAGAGAGGATTTGATTCTTGCAGCTTTGTTTTTATGAATAGTGTGCTTTTTAGCAGCACGATCTGCAAGAGACATTGCAGATTTAATTGCTTTATCGCTTTTTGATTTTTTTGCTTGTCTAATTGCTGCCTCAAGCTTTTTTATAATAGATAAATTAATGATTCCTTTTTTTGTGGAACCTCTTAACGCTCTTTTTGCTGATACTGTTACTGGCATATCTTCAAGTATAATATAAATTCAGGCATGAATCAAATTCTTAATAAGTCCAAGAAAATATTTTTATCAGAGCAGACTTCAATCCTTTCTGCTGCAAATGTAATTATGGTGATGACATTTTCATCGCTTATTTTGGGATTGCTGCAAAAGCGTGTGATATTAACCTTTTTTGATCAGGACCAATTTTCGCTTTTTTCTGCAGCATTTAGATTGCCTGATCTTGTTTTTTCTGTTCTTGTTTATGGAATGTTTGCTTCTGCTTTTATACCGATTTTTACAAAATTACTTCGACGAGGGAATAAAGAAGCATGGGAGACTGCAAGCCGCACTGTAAATATTTGTTTAATTTCATTTGCCTTTTTTGCAATACTGATTGGGATTTTTGCAGACCAATTTTATTCTTTGATTGCACCAGGATATACAGGAGCTGAGATTCATTTAATTGCAAACTTGGCACGGGTGATGTTTTTTGCACAAGGAATTTTTGTGATTAGTTATGTATTAACTAGTGTTCTTGAATCTTTGAGAAGATTTTTGATTCCTGCACTTGCTCCTGTATTTTATAATTTGGGATTAATAATTGGAACAGTGCTACTTCATAAACAACTTGGGCTTATGGCACCTGCTGTTGGAGTAGTTCTTGGAGCATTAACGCATTTTTTGATTCAATTACCACTTGCTTATCAGCTTGGATTTAGATTTGGAAAAAATATAAAACCAAACGACGGAGTGAAAGATATTGCAAAACTTGCTGCTCCAAGGCTTGTTGATTTGGGATTTCAACAAATTGCTGATACAGTCGTGCTTTATTTTGCATCTTTAATTTCTGTTGCTTCTTATGGATATTTTACCCTTGCCAATTCATTACAGGCTGCGCCTGTCCGGCTTTTTGGAACAAGTTTGGCAAAGGCAGCACTGCCAACTTTAACTCGGGAAAATGAAAACTTACCAAAATTCCGCGATATTTTATTTAGGACAATTTACCAAATGTTTTTTTTGGTTGCTCCTGTTGTTACTTTATTGATAGTTCTTCGTATTCCTATTGTTAGAATTTTATTTGGAACTTATAAATTTGATTGGGATGCAACAGTCGAGACAGGGATGGTATTAACGGGATTTAGCGTAGGGATCGTCTTTCAGACTTTTGTGCCAATGCTTGCGAGAGGGTTTTATGCACTTCATGATACGCAAACTCCTGTAATTATTTCTGTAATTGGAGATTCGTTTGTGATTGTATCAAGTATATTTTTGGTAAGTAGCCTTCACATGTCTTCCTGGGCACTTGGATTTGCTTATTCGATTGGCGCTTTCATTGAAACAATAATTTTACTGATTGTTTTGAAACGTAAAATCAAAAACTTTTCTTTGGTCAAAGTAATATTGCCATTGTCAAAAACATTCTTTGCTTGCATTGTTTCAGGGGGAGTAATGTATTATTTACTTAAGTTTTTTGATAAATGGGATCCTATCAAAATAGCAAGACCAATTGCATTTCAGACGCTTGTAATTGATACAAGATATACTCTTAATTTGATTGTGCTTACAGGGCTTGTTGCAATTATTGGGATGGTTATATATATAGTATTGTCTTTTGTTTTGAAGTCACAGGAGTTAAATGACATATGGATGACAATTTGGTCGAAGAGAGGATTTATTTTGCGAACACCTACAGAACCAGCCGAAGACCTTGAAAACGGAGTATCGTGAGCTTGACAAGGTCCTAGCAGTCGTATTATATTAGTGCTAAGATGACTGGTGCTTTAACTTCGAGACAAACTCAGATACTTAAATCGATTATTGAAGAGTTTATTGCAACTGCGACTCCTGTTGGGTCAAATGCTCTTGAAAAAAAATATAATTTAGGAATTTCTCCTGCAACAATCCGCGCTGAAATGGTTAATTTGACAGCTATGAAATATTTAAAGCAACCTCATACTTCAAGCGGAAGAATTCCTACTCCAATGGCGATGAAATTTTATATAAACCAACTTATGGAAGAGAAACAACTGGGAGTAGTTGATGAAGTGCAGGCAAAAGAACAAGTAGCAAGTGCAAAGGATGACTTTGATAAATTAATGAGTAATGCAACACAAGCGCTAGCTAATAAAACACATAGCTTGGCTGTAGCTGCAACTGACGAAGGAGATGTTTGGAGAGCGGGAATGAAAAATGTTTTTGATAATCCTGAATTTGAAACTTTGGAAGTTTGCCAGAGAATTTTTTCCATGATTGAAGAAGCGAATTTGGTACATGAACTTTTTTTTGAGAGACTTACAGGAATGAGCCCGGTTGAAATTCTTTTTGGACAGGAGCTTTCTTGGCCAATGCTATCTGACCTTGGAGTTGTTGCAACAAGATTTGATATAAATGGACGACACGGTGCAATTGGAGTAATTGGACCATTTAGACAGGCGCCAAATATGATTCCAAGTGTTCGGTATTTTAGAACTTTACTTGAAGAATTATTAGTATAACTCGTACTTTCTTTTAAAAGAAAGATACGGCAAAGAAATATGAAACAAAAGAAACAGGAAAATAAAAAAGAAAATATTGAAGTTGAGATACTTAAAAATCAACTTGCTCGCACTCTTGCTGATTATGATAATCTGCAAAAGAGAACCCAAGAAGAAAAAATCACATGGATAAAATTTGCAACTGAAAAATTAATTCAAAACCTACTTCCTGTGCTTGATGGTTTTGAAATGGCACAAAAACATTTGAAAGATGCTGGGCTTGCAATAACAGTTGGACAATTTAAGGATGTTTTAAAACAAGAAGGACTTGAGGAGATAAATCCAAAAGTTGATGAAACTTTTGATGAAAATACAATGGAGGCAATTGAAATAGTTGAAGATAAAGAAAAGAATAATCAAATTGCTGAAGTTTTAACAAATGGATGGAAATTTATGGACGGAATGGTTGTAAGGCATGCAAGAGTAAAAGTTTTTAAGAAAAATGAGGCTGAAAAAGCCTCTTGACAAGGAATTGGCAGTCGTTATATATTAGTGCTAATAGAGCTTTATTAAATAAATATGTCGAAAATAATTGGAATTGATTTAGGGACTACAAACAGCTGCGTTGCTGTACTTGAAGCCGGAAGACCAAAAGTTATTCCTGGAGTTGATACTGGAAAAAATACTACACCTTCTGTGGTTGAGCCAATTAAAAATCTTGTAGGGGACGTTGCAAAGCGCCAAATGATTCTTAATCCAAAAAATACAATTTACTCTGCAAAACGTTTAATGGGTCGTCGATTTGAAGACAAAGAAGTACAAAGAACTATCGATATGGTGCCTTACAAAATTGTTAAGGGTAAAAATGAAATGGCTGATATTGAAGTTGATGGTAAAACATTTACTCCCCAGGAAATTGGATCACGAGTTTTGATGAAACTCAAAAAAGATGCTGAGAAATATTTAGGGGAAACTGTAGACCGCGCTGTAATTACAGTCCCTGCATATTTTGATGATGCGCAAAGACAAGCTACAAAACAAGCTGGAGAAATTGCAGGACTTAAAGTAGAACGCATTATAAACGAACCAACTGCTGCTGCTCTTGCTTACGGAATGGAAAAGAAAGCAAATCAGAAAATCGCAGTTTACGATCTTGGAGGAGGAACCTTTGATATTTCAGTACTTGAACTTGGAGACGGAGTCTTTGAGGTAAAAGCCACAAACGGAGATACACACCTTGGAGGAGATGATTTTGATGCAAAGATAGTTGATTATATTTGTGAAGAATTTAAGAAAGAAACGAGCGTTGATCTTAAAAAAGATCCACAAGCGCTTCAAAGAGTTCGAGATGCAGCTGAAAAAGCAAAAATTGAATTAAGCGCTGCTGAAGAGGTAGAAATTAATCAGCCTTATATTACACAACACGACGGACAGCCGCTTCATTTAACAATGAAATTAACACGCGCCAAACTTGAAGGATTAGTTGATGATTTGATTCAAAAAACAATTAAACCAGTCGAAGAGTGTTTGAAGGATTCTAAATTAAGCGCGAAAGATATTGACGAAGTGATTATGGTTGGAGGAATGACTCGTATGCCAAAGGTTGTAGAAACAGTTAAGCAATTTTTTGGAAAAGATCCAAACCAATCAGTTAATCCAGATGAGGTTGTTGCTGTTGGAGCTGCAATTCAAGGAGGAATTCTTGGAGGAGAAGTAAAAGATATTTTGTTACTTGATGTAACACCACTTACTTTGGCAATTGAAACAATGGGAGGAGTTGCAACGCCAATGATTCCAAGAAATACAACTATTCCAACAAGCAAGACAGAAACTTTTTCGACGGCAAGCGATAACCAAACACAGGTACAAATTCATGTGACTCAAGGAGAGAGACCACTCAGTAATGACAATAAAACTTTGGGAACATTTACACTTGATGGAATTCCACCAGCACCAAGAGGAGTTCCTCAAGTTGAAGTTACTTTTGATATGGACAGCAGCGGAATTCTTAAGGTGACTGCAAAAGATAAAGCAACTGGAAAGACACAAAATATTCAAATTACTGGAGCTGTAGGCCTTTCTGATGATGAAGTAAAACGAATGCAGGAAGAAGCTGAGAAAAATAAAGCAGAGGATGAGAAAAAAGCTGAAGAAATTAAGCTCAAAAATCAAGCTGATGCTTTGATTACAACCGCTGAGAAGGCACTTAAAGATGGAGGAGATAAAGTGCCAGCTGATGTAAAAGAAAAAGTTGAAGCCAAAATAAAAGACCTTAAAGATGTAATGGAAAAAGGCTCTAAAGATGAAATTGAAGAGAAAACTAAAGCTTTGTCTGAAACTTTATCTGAAATAGGACAGGCAATGTATAAAGGTCAACAACCAGCTTCTGGAGAACAAAAAGAAGAGAACACAGAAGAAAAGAAAGATGAGAATGCTTCAGAAAAAGATAAAGCTGAAGAGGGACAGGTAGTGGAATGAGTAGAGAACATCATACTTCGCACCCAGTTGGTTTATCATTAGATCTTGATCAGTATTATGCAAGGAATCTTAAGTTTTTAGAGGGAGGATTTAATCCATATCCGAAATTAACACCGGACGAATCAAAAGAATATTTATTGCTCGGTATAAATATATGCAGTGCAATAGATTTTGATGAAAACTCTGTAAACAGAATGAGAGAACTTGAGATTAAGCTGATTGGTAAATAATTATTTAAACTTCAGAGTAGAAAGGATTTGGATGTCAAGAGGATTTGTGGAATCATAAGTGATTCCGTAGACTTTGTTTTTATTTTCAATAACTGCAGTGTCTAATTTATTTTGGATTCCATCAAATTTATAAGCTTGCCCAAAAATACTTCCAATTCCTGGATTACCGTCGAAATTTAGATTTGGATAAATTATCATTAAATATTTTTGTGGATAAGTTGCATCTATATTTGCTTTTTCATAAGCTATTTGCCAATCTGTTGTAGTGCTAAAAGTTGTTGGGTATACAGAAACTTCACTAACACTACATGAAGCGTCGCCTACAAAACAGAGAGCAAAACCATCATGATCCTCGCCATCTTGGACATGTTTTTCGATTCTATCTGCAGGATAATAAATTGAAAAATCATCTGCATCGTATTTTGCCCAACCTTTTGGCGGATTTGAGGAGTTGATCTCAATTTTAGTGTAATTTATTTGAAGAGTTGGTTTTTTGTAATTTATATATGGAAGAGTTAGAACACTAATTATCAATGTAATTAGAATTGAAATAAATGTGGCAGTTTTTAAATTCATCAATTTTATTATTGCAGAAAAAGAATAGTTTGTGTAGTATAATTAGCACTGGGAATATATGGCTGCTAATTATTACGATACACTTGGGGTATCAAAATCTGCAACAGCAGAAGAAATAAAAAAGGCTTACCGTAAGCTTGCTTTGGAGTGGCATCCTGACCGTCATCCGAATGACAAAGAAGCTGCAGAGAAAAAATTTAAAGAAATAAATGAAGCTTATCAAGTGTTGAGTAATCCACAAAAGAAACAAATGTTTGATGCTGGAGCTGACCCAAATGCACGAGGAGGAGGCAATCCTTTTGCAGGGGGAAATCCTTTTGGGGGAAACGGAAGCTATAGTTATACATATAGTACCGCTGACGGGCAAAACCCTTTTGGAGATTTTGGAGATCCTTTTGATATATTTTCTCAATTTTTTGGAGGGGGAAATCCGTTTGGAGGAAGACAAGCTGCAAAACCTCGCTATTCATTAACAATTGATTTTATGGAAGCAATGAAGGGAGTTTCTAGAAATGTAGAGATTGATGGAAAGAAGAGAACAATTAAAATCCCTGCTGGAGTTAATAATGGGAATACAATTGATTTTCGCGACTTTAGAGTCACAGTGAATGTTAAACCACATGAAATGTTTGAACGAGATGGTGATGATATTTTGGTGAATGTAAAAATTCCTTTTTCGATGGCCATCTTAGGCGGAGAAATAAAAGTGCCAACAATTGAAAAGGAAATAAAAATAAAGATAAGAAATGGAACACAAGCTGGTACCATGATGAGACTGCATGGAGAAGGAGCTCCGAGAATTAGCGGACGAGGGCGAGGAGATGAATATATAAAAATAAATATTGAAACTCCATCGCGTTTAACAAGGGAACAGAAACAAATTGTGGAAGAGATGAAAAGAGAAGGTTTATGAGTAAATTAAGGATGAATGCCTGGATAAAGAGCATACTTTCGTTTCACTTTTTCCCACATTCGTTGTAAATCCAGATCTTTGTATTCAGTAGTTCTTTTTTCATCTTTTTCGTATGGTCTTTGAATGTTGTAAAGTTTTGGTGTTGGAAGATTATCGTTTTGTTTACTCAGATAATCATGAAGTCGCTTTATTGTTGTTTGGAATCCGTAATCAACAGAACACCAGCTTCCCGTCATTGCAACTCCTGAGTCAAACATCCATCCACCTGAAGGATTTTTGACTTCTGGAATTCCATAATAAGAGATAATATTGCCATATTCTGTAAGTGATTTAAGATTCTCGTTATCTCTTATCGGGCTTGCTATAACTACTCCTTCAATTATTTTTTTAGGATCCAACTCCTTTTTTAAAAGTTCACTGTTAACTTGACCCATAGCTCCTTTTAGTTTGGTTCCACTTAATATGAAATCGTCTGGTATGAGAACCTTTGAATGGTCTGGATCTATTGCACAGCGCCTAGCTATTGCTGAAGTGTCTGTTTCTAATTTAATCCTTCCTCTTATTTCAGGGAATTGTTCTGTTTGTGAATCTATCTCTTCTAGAATTCTAAGTGTTATGTATTGCGGGCTTCTGTCTTGATAGGGATATAAGTAGACTGTTTTTCCTTGTTGTGCGGTTTCAATAATGTGTCGTGCTAGTCCATATGATGCTTCTTGGAGTTCGTGTTCGCCAAGAAATACTAAGTTTTCTCCGAACGATGTTGCGAGTTGGAGAGTTTCCTGCGAATTTTTGTTACTATTTTTTTGTGAAATTGTTTTGACCTCATTTATATAATTGGAAATTTGATTAATTCCTTCTGCTTCAGTTATTTTATTTTCATACCCTCGATTGAATGGAACACCTTCTGGAATTGATGTGATCATATTGGTTCGAGGAACGGGATGGTCGAGGACTTGTTTTAATTTTGGGCCCTCTTTAAAGTATATAAAACTCTGTTCACGGTTATTGATTTCTGTTTCTGACACAATTAATTATAAAACAAAAAACATTTGTTTGACTTCAAAAAGTAATAAGCGTAAACTACTTTTAGTTAGGTGGGAAAGTTCCCGCCTTTTTTATTAACACATTATGCCAGCACAAACAGCTAGAACAGAATTTGCACAAGCACTTAAAGCAGTTGCTACCCAAACAGGGCTTGATGCAGATGTAATTATTGAACAAGTAAAGCAAGCAATAATTGCTGCATATAAGCGAGATGCAAGAGAAGAAGGAATTGATACAGAAATTAAAAATTATGATGTCGAGATTCATCCAGTAAGCGGTGAAATGAGAATTTTTGCATCAGATGTCGAAACTGGAGAAAACAAAGAAGACGTAACTCCTCCTGGATTTGGACGTATTGCTGCACAAACTGCAAAACAAGTAATTCATCAGAAACTTCGAGAAGCAGAACACGGAGCAGTTATTGCACAATTTGAAGGGAAAGTGGGAACTTTGGTTTCAGGAATGGTTCTTCGCTTTGATGGCGGAGATGTGCGAGTTGAAATTGGGAAAGCTGAAGGAATAATGCCTTATGACAAAAGGATTCCAAACGAAAGATTAAATCTTAACCAAAGATTAACTTTTTTATTTGAAGAAGTAAAAGAAACTCCACGAGGACAAGAAATAATATTATCGCGCAATTCTGAAGAGTTTGTAAAGAAATTATTTGAACGAGAAGTTCCTGAAATCTCCTCAGGCAATGTACAGATAAAAGCAATTTCAAGAGAAGCTGGAATTCGTACTAAAATCGCCGTTTATTCAAATCAAAGCGGCGTTGATCCAGTTGGAAGCTGTGTTGGGCAAAAAGGAGTGCGTGTACAGGCTGTTACAAATGAACTTGGAGGAGAGCGAATTGATATTATAGCTTGGACTGATGAAGAAAAAGATTTTGTAAAAGCATCACTTTCTCCAGTTGAAGTAATTTCAATTAAACTTGAGAAGAAAGAGAAAAAAGCTACTGTTGAAGTAGCTGCCGATGCACTTTCAATTGCAATTGGAGCAAACGGGCAAAATGTACGCCTTGCATCGAAGTTAACTGGATACGAGATAGACATAAAAGCTGACGAAACGAAGAAAGCTGAAGAGGTACATGAAGAGCTAAAAGAAGAAAAACCAAAAGAAAGCGATGAGAAAAAAGAAGAGTTTTTAGCAAAAGAAGAAACTCAAGAGAAATGATAGGCGCAATTTATGAATACAAGAGTTCCCATTGTAACTGTAGTCGGCCATGTCGATCATGGAAAAACTTCACTGCTTGATGCAATACGCAAAACATCTGTAACAAAAAGGGAAGCTGGAGGAATTACACAATCAATTGGAGCAAGCGTAGCTACAACTTCGAACGATTCAAAAATAACTTTTATTGATACTCCAGGGCATGCACTTTTTGCAAACATGAGATCGCGGGGAGTAAATATGGCAGATATTGCGATTTTGGTTGTTGCAGCGGATGACGGAGCGCAACCGCAAACTAAAGAAGCAATAAAGCTTTTACAAGAATCACAAACACCATTTGTGGTTGCTGTAACAAAAATCGATTTACCAACAGCTAATATTGAAATAGCATTGCAATCGCTTGAAAAAGAAGGAGTCTATTTTGAAAAACGCGGAGGAGATGTGAGTTATATTGGCGTTTCTTCGAAGACTGGAGAAGGAATAAATGAACTTTTGGATTTAATCAGTTTAGTAAGTGAAGTAAATGAAATAAAAGGGAACGAAAATGACCCACTTAATGGATATGTAATTGAAACTGCAAAAGATAAAAGAGGACAGCTTGTATCAATTGTTTTAAAGAGCGGAAAAATTAAAATAGGGGATGAAATTTTTGCAAATACTTTAAAAGCAAAAGTAAAAGGTTTATTTGATGACAATCAAAAACCGACTAAAGAAGTGATTGCTGGGTATCCAGCGCAGGTGCTTGGATTTGATGAACTTCCAAAAGTAGGTAGTATTATTTCTTCTGAAGTACATGAAGAAAAGAAAGTTGAAAATAAGATTTCTAATAACACAGAAGCTAAATTAAAAATATTTGTGAAGGCAAAAACGGCAGGAAGCCTTGAGGCACTTCTTGCTAATGTTCCAGCAGGGGTTCAAGTTGTTGCGTCAGGGGTGGGCGATGTTATTGAATCAGATATTTTTATTGCAAAAGCAGGAAACGCTGATATTTATTTGTTTGAATCAAAATTTTCAAATCAAATAAAGAAACTTGCTGAAACAGAAAGCGTTAAATTAGAAAGATATGATGTAATTTACGATTTGCTTGATAAACTTTCTGAAATTTTAGAAAAGGGAAAGGAAGAAATTTTAGGGAAGGCTGAAATAATTGCAAGTTTTCCGTTTAATGATAAAAGAGTTGCCGGATGCAAAATTATAAGCGGGAAAATTACTAAAGGAACAAGCGTGAAACTAATGAGAGGAGAAAAAGAATTAGGGAGAGTCAAGATCACTTCGATAAGAAAACAAAAAGTAGAAGCGCTTGAAGTAAAGCAGGGAGAAGAATGTGGAATCTTAATGCTGCCGCAACTTGATTTTGAGGCTCATGATATGTTACTATCGGTCGCGTAAGTTGAAATATGCAAAATTCACTTAAATCAGTTATAAGTACAGCAAAATCTATTTTGATTTTATTACCGGAGAATCCATCTTTTGATGAGGTGGCTTCAGCTACGGCTCTTTATCAAGCTATGACAACTGATAAAGATAAAGAGGTAAACGAATATTGCCCAAGCCCAATGATTGTTGAATATAACCGATTAATTGGCGTAAATAAGATAAAAAGCGAACTTGGAAATAAAAATCTTACTTTAAGTTTTTCAGGATATAATCCTCAAGGAATTGAGAAAGTTTCCTGGGATATTGACGATGGACAATTTAAATTGACAATAGTTCCAAAAGTGAATGTTGCTCCGCCAAATCAGGATCAAGTAATTGTGGGCTACGAAGGAATTGCAGCTGATTATGTCATTTTAATTGGAGGAAAAGGAGATGAAAGTTTCCCAGTTTTGAAAAAAGAAGAGCTTGCAAGTGTAGCACTTGCTCATGTGGGAATTAACCCATTAACATTGACCGGAAAAACAATTGCATCTTTGGCATCACAAGCTTCAAGTATTTCAGAATTAACAGCAAATTTAATTAAAGCAAGCGGATACGAAATTACAAACGATATTGCAACAAACTTGCTTATGGGAATTGAAGAAACAACAAACCATTTTGCAAATTCTGGTGTAACTGCTGATACATTTGCACTTATTTCAGAATTAATGCGCGACGGAGGGAAGAGATTGAATCAAGGACAAGTGCAAGCTGAAGATTTTCCAACTGGAGCCATCCCAACTATGCCAAGCGATGTTCCAACTTCATGGACAGAACCAAAGATTTTTAAAGGGACTTCAGTAAGTTAAAATGTCAAAAGCGGATAACGAACAAAATTTAGGAGCTGCAGAATTAAATTCGAGATTAACCAATCCAGAGTTTTTGATTGAAGCTGGTGCGAAGTTTATTGCAGATAATGATGAAGAATTTTTCGCTATTGCTGAATATTATCGTGATTTTGGAAATGTACTGCCTATGAATATTGAAAGGATGGGTGAATTATTAGATGGCTTGGACTTTTTGGTTGGAAGACTTTCTATACTTTTTCCTGAATACAAACAAAGACTTGGTGACTTAAACAGTTTTGGTCAAAGCCATACAGTACTACACAAAAAAGTAGAGACAGAGTTGTTTTTGAAGAGAGCAAAGGCTTTTGCAGATTTAACAAAGTAGTGATATACTACTTAAGATCGTAAACACAGTTTTGATTGAAATATCATTACTTTGTTACTGATGACATGTATGGCATTACAAATAGACGAGAAACAATCTATAATTAAAAAGTACGCTCGAGAAAAAGGCGATACTGGAAGCCCTGAAGTACAAATTGCGTTACTTACTTCTCAGATTGAGAAATTAGTAAAACATTTAGGTGAACATGGAAAAGATGTAAACTCAAGACGCGGCCTTTTATCAATGGTTGCAAAGCGACGCAGACTTTTAAGCTATCTCCAAAAAAGAGATAAAGAGAGATTTGATAAACTCTCACAAGGATTAGGATTAAAGAAATCAAATAAAAATGAAGAAAAATAAGCAGAGCTTGTCAGCTAAAGCTGATAACATGATAGAAAAGTCCATTGATCTTGGCGGACGAAAACTTACACTTCAAACAGGAAAAATAGCTGGACAAGCTGATGGAGCAGTTCTAGCTACATACGGCGAAACAGTAGTGCTTGCGACTGTAGTATCTGCAACCCCAAAAATGGTTGTAGACTTTTTACCTCTAACAGTTGATTATCAGGAAAAACTTTATGCTGGAGGAAGGATAAAAGGAAGCAGATGGGTAAAACGAGACGGAAAACCATCTGATGAAGAGATTTTAACTTCAAGAGTAATTGATCGTAGCATTAGACCTTTGTTTCCAAAAGAATACCGCAATGAAGTACAGGTTATTGTTACAGTTTTATCAGTAGATAAAGAAAATGATCCAAAAATTGTTGGAGCTACTGCAGTTTCTGCAGCACTTGCGATGAGCACTGTTCCTTGGATGGGGCCAGTTGCTCCAATCTGCGTAGGACTTAAAGATGGACAATACATTTTGAATCCAACAGATTCTCAAATGCAAGAATCAAGTCTTGATCTTGTAGTTTCTGCAACTGACAAAGCAGTTGTAATGGTTGAAG
This sequence comes from Patescibacteria group bacterium, assembly GCA_035549555.1. Lineage (NCBI taxonomy): Bacteria > Patescibacteria group bacterium. The sequence goes on along the minus strand of DASZQR010000010.1, from coordinate 604,982 downwards.
CAGGCGCCGCAGAAGTAAGCGAGGAAGAAGTACAAAAAGGAATTGCTTTTGCACAGGATGAAGGACAAGTTTTAATAAAATTGATAAATGAATTTGCAAAAGAAGTAGGGAAGACAAAACAAGTTGTAGTTGAACATAAATACGATAAAACAATTGAAGAGAAAGTTAAAAAGGCAATTGGAAACAAATTTGATGAAATTATTCCTGAAATGGCCACAAAAGAAATGGCTGGGGGGATGTTTTTTGAACTTAAGAATGCAATAATTGATTCTTTTGAAAAAGATAGCGAAAAAATAGAAGCTGCTGAAGTTTATGAAAAATTATTTAAGAAAGCAGTACGAGAAATTTTACTTTCTGGAAAGCGACCAGACGGACGAAGCCACACAGAAATAAGACCAATTTGGATTGAAGTTGGCGTACTTCCACGAACACACGGATCTGCAATATTTACAAGAGGACAAACACAGGTCCTGTCGATTGCAACTCTTGGAACAAGCCAAGTATCACAACTGCTTGAAACAGCAGAAGGAGAAGAAGAGAAAAATTACATGCATTACTACACAATGGCTCCTTTTACAACTGGAGAGACCGGAAAAGTAGGATCTCCAAACAGACGCGAAATTGGACATGGGGCACTTGCAGAGCGAGCATTGCAACCAGTTGTTCCTTCTATGAAAGATTTTCCATATACAATTCAAGTAAATTCTGAAGTCATGAGCTCAAATGGTTCAACTTCCATGGCAAGCACCTGCGGAAGCACACTTGCTTTGATGGATGCCGGAGTTCCAATAAAATCTCCAGTTTCAGGAATTGCAATGGGTTTAATTGTTGAAGATGATAAAAAATATGCAGTATTAACTGACATTATTGGACTTGAAGATTTTAATGGTGACATGGATTTTAAAGTTACAGGGACTGATAAAGGAATTACTGCACTTCAGCTTGATGTAAAAACTTTACAATTAACTCCTAAAATTTTGGGAGAAGCACTTGAACAATCAAAGGCAGCAAGAAAAGAAATTATGGATAAAATAAAAGCTGCAATTGCAGAACCAAGGCAATCAGTTTCAAAATATGCACCAAAGATAAAGACAATCAAAATTGATCCAGCAAAAATCGGCGAAGTTGTAGGCAGCGGAGGCAAAACAATTAAGAAAATAGTTGCAGAAACTGGAGCTGATGTAAAAGTGGAAGATGATGGAAGCGTAAATATTTCTGCAATTGACAGTGAGGCAATGCAGAAAGCAGTAGATTGGATTGAAGGACTTGTAAAAGAAGTACAACCTGGAGAAATTTATGAAGGAGAAGTAGTTCGTATTCAGCCATTTGGAGCTTTTGTACAAATACTTCCAGGCAAAGACGGCATGGTTCATGTATCTGATATGAGCGAGAATCCAGAAGAATTTGTCGACAATGCTGAAAGCAAAGTAAAAGTAGGAGATAAAGTAAAGGTGAGAGTAAAAGAAGTTGATCAAATGGGCAGAATTAATCTTTCAATGAGAATGGATCCATCGACTGATAAACAAAAATCTGACCGCAACGGCGGAGATCGAGGAGGACGTGGAGGCTTCAGAGGAGGAGACAGACGGGGCGGTTTTGGCAGACGAGATGATCGAGGGCCAAGAAGAAGTTTTGGCGGACAGAGGAGAGATTTTCACAGAAACGATAGAGGATTTTCACGAGGAAGAAATGATGGGGAACAAGGCGGACCTCATTTTCCAGCTAGCAGATTTGTTGAAGAAAACAAATAAGCAGAGCTTGTGCCTTCGGCATAATACTTCAGAAGATTTGCATAAATTTTTGTAAAAAATTATTCAGCCTTAAAAATTTATTACCACTTCCCTATTTTATTTATTATTCAAAGGAGCAACTAATGGTTTAACGCGGGAGTAAGCTTGAAGAAGAAGCCATCTATCAATTTCAATTCCTGGAATTAAGGAAAGTCTGTAACCACGGCCTTCTTTGAAGTTTTCAAGTCCTTGTAGGTTTTCAAAAGAACGCACGATTCTTGCACCCTGGGTTAGTCCAATTATTATGGTAGGATATATAGGGTAAGCTTCGCCGGCTATTATACTTCCAAAACATAATACAATTTGAAATCCATCCAGTTTGTCAGTTAGAGTGGTCTTACTAAGAAGTAAGTGTTCAGTGCCTTGTTTTCTAATTGCCTGTTTTATAGCTAAATTAATTTGATTAGACCATTCTGAGGAATTTTTGGTTGCTAAACCTTTGTCGTTTATTCTTTGTCTTATTTCACTTGTGTTTAAGTTAACTTGTAACTCTGGCCATGAGTAATGTTTACTATTTCCCTTTATATGTTTATCTGGATTCAATTCATTTGATTGTATTGCAACTTCGTTTACTTTAGTTGCACCCATAATTGCAGAGTTTCCAGATCTGCCTATAATTTGAGCTTCGACAGAAGATACGTCACCATTATTTTTACTTACTATTTTTAAATGTCGGAATCCTGCTAAATGTATTAATTGTGTTGCATAAGTTGTGTCTATGCCGATTGAATCTTCTTGACCGTAAGGAAGCTGAACTTCAGTTCTGACACGGGAACTTTGGGCATTACCTATTGATTGTATTCTTTCTCCCACAGATGAGATTATAAGTTAATTATAAAGTTTTATCAATTATGGTAAGCTTAGTTGGAATATGGCTCTCAATAATTCTGATTTAAATAATTTAGAAGATAAAATAAATAAAACATATTTACCTGAAGAACTGAGATCTCAAGTAAATGTGAAACTTAATCAACTTGATAAACTTAGTGGAACTGATGCATTTTTAACTGAAGTAGACAGATTAACCAGTTATGTTGATTGGATCACTTCCCTACCTTGGCAAAATCGTACGAAAGATATTTTAGATTTAGATTATGCAAAGAAAGTTTTAGATTCACATCATTATGGCCTTGGAGAAATTAAAGACAGAATTTTTGAATATTTGTCTGTAATGAAACTAAAAGGAGCCGATACGAAAGATATAGCGAGAGCTCCAATTCTTTGCTTTGTGGGACTTGTTGGAACTGGAAAAACGACAATTGCTTTAAGCATTGCTGAAGCTATGGGACGAAAGTTTGCAAGAATTCCCTTTGGAGGAATGGGAGATCCGCTTGATCTTCGCGGACAATCAAGACTTCATCCTGAAGCAGAACCGGGAAAAATTATAAAAGCACTTCGCACTTGCGGCAGTAAGAATCCTGTAATACTTCTTGATGAAATTGATCGTGTAACTGCTGAGGGACGTTCATCGATCATGGGAGTTTTGGTTGAACTTCTTGATCCTGGACAAAATAGTGCATTTGTTGATCATTACATAGATTTCCCATTTGATTTGTCTGAAGTGCTTTTTATTGCAACAGCAAATAATACAACAAATATTGCGACAGCAGTATTGGATCGCCTTGAGCCATTACAAATGCCAAGTTATACAGATCAGGAAAAAATTATGATTGCAAGGCAATATGTCCTTCCGCATAAAATGAAAGAAGCAGGATTAACTGATCAACAGCTTTCGTTTGATGAAAATGTTTGGCCGCAAATTGTAAGACCACTTGGCTATGACGGCGGAATTCGTACACTTGAGAGAACAATTGATGGAGTTGTCCGTAAAGTTGCGAGAGAAATTGTGGAAGGAAAGTCGCAAAGCGTCACGATCTCCCCTACTAATGCCAAGAATTATTTACCACAATGAGTAAAAGAGAAGAACTTACTAAACTTCGAGAGGAAATGCTTAAGGATGATCTGCTTCCACTTAAAAATGGCGCGACGAATCTGGTTTTTGGAAACGGCACACCAAACAGCAAAATACTTTTTATTGGCGAGGGGCCAGGGTTTAATGAAGATCAACAAGGATTGCCGTTTGTGGGAGCGGCAGGAAAATTACTTGATAAAACTTTGGAATCTATAGGACTACATAGAAAAGATGTCTTTGTAACAAATGTGGTGCATCACCGGCCGCCGGAAAATCGCGATCCTCTTCCTGAAGAGCTTGGTGCTTATGGAAAATATTTAGATAAAATTATTGAAATAATAAAACCAAAGGTGATTGTGACTTTGGGAAGATTTAGTATGGGGAAATTTTTGTCTGAAGTAAAAATCAGCACTGTTCATGGAAAAGAAAAAAGAATAAAATGGCATAACTTGAATTTAGTTGTGGTGCCGATGTATCATCCTGCAGCAGCACTTCGAAACGGAAATATGATGACAAGCTTTAAAGAAGATTTTTTGAAATTACCAAAAATTATTGAAGAGAATACAAAAGAAGAAATGAAACAAGATAGTTTAATATGAGTCTTAAATTTATACCAATATCTGGAACAACTGGAGTTACTGAGAACTGCTATGTCTATGAGTCAGGTGACTCAATGATTGTAGTTGACTGCGGAGTTGGTTTTCCAGAACCTGAAATGTACGGAGTTGATTTAATTATTCCGGACTTTACTTATATAAAAGAAAATAAAAATAAATTGAAGGGAATTTTTATTACTCATGGGCATGAAGATCATATTGGTGCTCTCCCCTTTTTACTTAAAGATGTTCAAGCTCCGATTTATGCAACTAAGTTAGTGGCAGCTTTTATTCAAGATAAATTTGAGGACTATGAAACTGCCGCTCCTAAAGTCACAATAATTGATCCGGAGAAAGATGTGATTGCGGCAGGGCCTTTTAAAGTAAGCAGTTTTAGAATTTCACACAGCGTTCCGGACGGCGTTGGTTTTTGTATAGAAACTCCCGAAGGAAAAGCTTTCCATGTACCGGATTATAAATTTGACTGGACCCCAGTTGACGGAAGACCTTTTGATGTACAACGAGCTGCTATTTTGGCTGCGGGAGGAAATACTTTAATGCTTGCATCTGATGCACTTGGAGCGACGAGCCCGGGCCATACTGAAAGCGAAGCTTCGCTTGAGGGGAAAATTTACAATATTGCTGAGAAAGCAAAAGGGCAAATATTTTTTACAACTATTTCTT
>DASZQR010000009.1 GCA_035549555.1 Patescibacteria group bacterium | reverse complement strand
TATAAAATCCAATCATATGTAATAATGATCAGATTCAGAGTTTACAGTGATAAAAAATACGCTATTCTCATCAAAACATTAAAATTTTTTAGTACTTTAAACCGTGGGGATAACGAATTTACGATTGGAAATTTGTGTTTATCTAGCTCGTCAGTAAATAATAAAATTGTATAAAAATTTTTTAATCATAAATAGCTAAGTCATTTAATTAACTCAAATTAAATTTTATTTGGCTAAACTTTAGTCTTAAAATAAATCGTAGCCTATGGCAATGATCTTCAATTAACTTTTAATTAAATGTTAAGCATTACAACAAATCTTGCCAAGTCGAGGCTCGAGTTTGAGATTGCTTTCTTGAATTAGTCTTTAGAGCGCAAACAAAACAAAAAAGTTTAAAACTCATGGTGCTTAGGATTGATAAAGGCTTCTAACAAGTTTTAAAGGTAAACAAGTGAAAAATAAGGATATAAATAGTTAGGGTAGGTTAGGTTCGAGCACCTATAGTGAATAGGTGAAAGGTGGACAAGACATCTTCACTGTGGACAGTGTGGATTGTGGAAAGTCCACACGTGGACGCCGATCTATGAAACCCCCACTGCTATTTCCTCGTAAAAGTTTGCAAGAATCTATCAGAATCAAGACACTGGAACAACATGGAATTTGATTGATTGAATAGAGAAATTAGTCATGGCTCACAATCTAACCACCCAGAATGTATTCCATGGCTATCATGCATGTCAACAAGCAAGGCAATTTATATTGACTTACTATCTTAAATATATTCTCAAGACTTCTCGGACTTACTACAAACTACAGGTTCGACGACTGCCCTGGATTCTATGTCAGTATGACCTTTATTCTCGTTGAGCTTAGGTGGGATCAAGCTAAATCATTTCTTCATGGATTAGATCCTCTTAGTTAGATCAAATTTCTAAAAGAAGTTCATTTTGGAATATCCAGGATACATTTTTTTTGAGAATTTGATGAAAATTCGATGAATTCATGTTAAAACTTCAGTAAATGTTCTAATGATACGAAACGCACCTGGAATATGACTACTGTTTCAAAAAATTTACTTAAAAAATGTTAAAAACCAAATAACAAAATACAAAAAGAATGTAAAAAAGTAACAAATTAGAGAATTTAAGTATTTTTCAAGAATCGTAAAAAGTAAAAATAATTCTATTCGAGACAACAATTGGAAAAATTCAACCTTATTCTGATTTTTTACAAGTAAGAACACTCTTAAGCCAAAGTATTAGCATGAAGGAAAAAATAGCACCAACTGCAATTAGATTGAAGATTTGATATGTATTGTTGTTAGACTTAATGTTGACTAGTTCACTAAAGTGTTTAATTTCAGCATCTTCGTTGGTGACCAAATTTTATTTTATATCTTAATTACCTTACATATATTTTCCCTCCTAATGGACTTTGACTACTGACTTAATTATGAAAATCTTTATAGTTGGTTTTAAACCAATAAATGTAACTAGTCAAAAATAGAAAATCTCATTATTGTGTAGGTATATAGTTTGTGTATATTTGTTTATTATGCATACATAAGTATATTGAATGATTAAGATTTATCGAAATCCATTTTTCAAATGACCTTTAGTTTAATATAAAATCCAATCATATGTAATAATGATCAGATTCAGAGTTTACAGTGATAAAAAATACGCTATTCTCATCAAAACATTAAAATTTTTTAGTACTTTAAACCGTGGGGATAACGAATTTACGATTGGAAATTTGTGT
>DASZQR010000008.1 GCA_035549555.1 Patescibacteria group bacterium | reverse complement strand
GATCAAGAAATGCTCTAAATTGACGCCTTTTTTCATAAATTCACCCCTTTTCCTTAAGTTAGGTGAATTATGAGGCAACGTTGGGGTTTTTACCTTTAAATTGGGGGTCCTTCGGTTAGGTTATTTCTGAGGCAATTCGGTACAAAGGTCAGAACGTTGGATATTTAGATTATATTATTTCAATTTTGCTATTCTTAGGCATTTTCTTTATGGTCTTAATTTGTCTAGAACAAAAAATATCTATCCAAACTTACAGCTTAAAAAATTTGATTATTGCAATTTTGTGTTGTATAGCAGCTGGTGTATCACTGGCAGCTAATAATATATATGCTAAAAAACTCAGTAAAAGCGGCTTTTCTCCATTTGATATTTTAGCAATAAGATTTATTTTGCTCATAGCTATTACTGGGATTATATCTTACCAAAGGATACATGAAATTTTTAAAATAGAAATTTTAGAAAATATACTCTTTAATGCATTTTCTTTGATAGTTATACCGCAAATTATTTTCCAATATTCATTAAAAGAGTTAGAGCCTATTACTATCTCAATAATTTCACCCCTAATGCCCGTTATGATATTTATTGTAGAAATTTTTAGTAATAAGATTAATCCTAATTTTATAACTATTTTGGGTATTTTTTTTATATGCCTTGCTTCCATGGCTGGAGCAAAAATAAGGTACCATCTGCACCGAGTAAGTTATCAAAGCATTAATGATTCGTCTCAAAAGTTGAAACAGCAAGCATTATGAGAACGGGATATCAAGTGATAGAAGTTCCTAAAACCAGCATGGAAGAATCTTAGCGTTCATTATTTCCAAACTCAAAACAGCGGGGGAAAAATGTCTAAAGAATGGTATTGACATCGAATGGGCAAATTATTAATTAACCATAACCTCATGTCACCCCATGTGTGAATGGAACAGAATCGATTTCCGGTTCGTGCGTCACGGGAGGGGCGGAAGATTGGCTATAAAGTCGTCGGCTTGCTCTTAGTTGCAACGTTTCACTATCGCTGGATGCAATAATAATGCGATATAACTCCATGGCATCTTGGATGTTATAAACTTTTCCAGTCGCTACTAAAGATTCTGCCAAGTCATATATTTCATTGGCACTGGCTTTTAATTGCTGCTTGGCAGCAGGGTGCCCAAGTTGTGCAGCAGCAAAGATATACTTTAAACCTTTGACCCTATCTTTTTCTATGATATCCCGGTAACCGTTAAAACAATATTGTCCAAGTTTAAATTTAGCCTTGGCATCATTGCCATGATCTGCATGAAGTCTTAAAATTTTGATTTTAGCTTGTTCTGAACCATTTTGTTCTGCCTGTTGATAATATTTAAAGGCAGTATCTAAGTTTCGCTTTACACCATGCACGCCATATTCGTAAATATGCCCTAAATAGCACATGGCGTCTGCATTTTTTGCTTTAGCAGCTTTAATATAAACGGATATTGCTATATCTGTATTAATCTCGAGGTCATTATTGCCTGATTCAAAACATCGAGCTAGCTCATATAATGCACGACCAGGATTTTCTTGAACGAGTTTGTGAAACCATGCTAAATGCTTTTCATTTAATAACGCTAATGTTGAAGGTGGTAAATATTTTTTTAGTGTAGTCATTTCTTCAGGATGGATGAGATCTACATTTGTGTGCTTTACATCATCTAGTAACTTGGACATGGCTAATATCTTGGACATGGAAGAATAGTGACTTGTTTTTAATCTTGAAGCGCTATCATTTTTTTTATCAAAGCCGGAAGAAATTTCTTGTGCCGGTATATTTACGGGTTTTTTTATCGTCTGATCTTGATTTTTCGAGTTGTGTTGATTTAGTGAGAAATCCAATGCATTTCCATATTTTATAAATTGAATCACAATTGCAATTTCATCCGTAGGCCAACGGACACGTTTATCTAGGGCGGTCAAGTAGCCTCGAATTAATTGTGTGCCTTGATGGATAAGCGGGGTTAATTGTTCTTGGGTGAGGGGTAAAGAACCATTTTTGTGATTTTCATATATTCGAATCAAAATATCTTTTAAAAATGCAATTTTTTGGAAGTCATCATAGGGCTGAGCTTCCAGCCATTCGACAAACCCTTGGGGATTTTTTAACAATAATTTAATTCTTGTCAATTCTCGGTTGGAAGGATTAGTTTTAGCTTCAGTCATGATCGGATTCTTTTTGTCATTAGAGATAGCTAGATCATACAGAGCAAATCTTAAGTAATTCTTATCATTTAACAATAACAACGCGCGTTTCTAACTCTGTAGAAATGTCATTCCCTCGCATAGGCGGAAATGACAGTCTATGCATAATTACAAGTAGAGTTTGAAGGGCAATTTCTACGAAGTAGGCGTAATTTTGGGATAAATTATTTGAATGGGTTTCTTGTTTCTATTAATGACTGCAAAATTGGTCAATTTATGAACATGAACAGAAGTTTTGCTTATGATTTCTAATACAGTGATGTTTCGAACTGCTTCGGCATCTGCAATCAGAGAACGATGGCAACGCCAAGGTACGGCTTCAGCACACATGATAACAACCCCGTCTCTATTTTTGATTAAGAGATTTAATTCCTTCAATCCTTGGAAAAATTCCTTTGTTTGCATATAATCGGCAAACCCACGGAAACTTGCATTACGCCAACCCATATTAATTGAGTTTTTAATGGGACGACGCAAGCCCCCTAACTTTGTTAGGTGTGTATATGCAATTTTATTTTTACGAAGAGATATGGTTAACGGTTTTTCATTAAACCATGGCACGTGTCGAGATTTTGGTATTGACCGCACGTCAACGACGTGCGTAATTTGGTATGCGTTAAGGATATCAACAAATTCTTTTAGCGTGTGCGTCGAGTGCCCAATCGTATAAATTTTGCTCATAACCGTTGCCGAGATTATATCTTTTTAAGAATGCATGAAGTTTTTAAAATAGAAATTTTAGAAAATATAGTCATTAATGCATTTTCTTTGGTAATTATACCGCAAATTATTTTTCAATTTAAAAGGTCTGTAGATTTTTTCTCAAGATGATTGGCATTATTAATCTTTGTTAAGATTATTTTTTATTTTCTTTATTAAAATTTTATTATCTGGCTTATAGGAATTAATGCCGTCGACAATTTTTTGCAAAATTTTACGGTTCTATTTCGCAATGGCATTACCAGTTATTTTTTCTCGATTGAAATTACATGATGATAATGTTTTATTTAGCGACTACCGCGGTTGGCGTGCCAGGCGTTCCCGCGTAAAACACAATTAAATCGACTGGCTGATCTGTCGTATAGCCTCTATGTACCTTATTTACCATTTCAGCTAATACATCTCCAGACTTTAAGGTTCTATGCAAGCTGCCGTCTTTAGTTTCAACATAGAGTGTTCCCGAAAGGACATAGGCGGCGTTAATGATGGGATGTGTATGCCAGGGTAATGCTGTATGGGCGGGAATATGGATTTTCACCACGGTAATTTCTGGTTGGGAAGTAGGGTAGGCTGGATATTTGGTGCCATCCCACGAATGATCGGATTGAAGCAATACTTTGGAAAAAGTATTTTCTGGATTGTGGTTCGCTGCATAAGTCATAGTTAAAAAAAGACTGATGCTGAGCAAAAAGAACAAACGTATTGACCCTTTAATCATAAGGACTCCCCTGACAGAAATTCTACTAATTATCTCAGCGTTTGTATTAAAGTCAAAGAATTTATTGTTTAAGAAAATTGAACTTCTAGATCGCTTCTTTCTTTGTATAGAGTTCAGCTGGGCTAGAATAAAATAAAACATCCAAGATATACTCATGAATTGTTCAAATTTTTGGATTCCTTCTTTATCTTTCTACAAGAGGCAGACAATATGCGTTTAGGCATTATGACAGGTGGGGGCGATGCTCCCGGATTAAATGGCATTATTGAGGCGGCGAGTAAAGCCTTGTTGGGTATGGGGCATCAAGTGTGGGGCATATATGATGGTTTTGAGGGTATTTTTGAAAATCGGCTGGAAGAATTGACTGTCAAAAGAGTCAGCGGAATTCATGCCTTTGCCGGAACGATTTTGGGTACTTCTAATAAATGTGGTACTGAAGGCAGAGAAGCGGAGTTTCTAAAGAAATACCAGCAGCTACAGTTAGATGGTTTAATTGTCGCTGGAGGGGATGGCACATTTAAATGTTTGTCGTCGTTTAATGGTTCTATTCCGTTGATAGGCGTTCCGAAAACGATTGATAATGATTTAAGTGGTACGGATGTTACTTTTGGCTATGACACTGCTTGTGCCGTGGTCGCTGAGGCGGTTGATGCGTTGCGCACTACCGCCAATTCACATAAGCGCACTATTTTTGTTGAAACCATGGGGCGTTCAGCGGGTTGGATTGCCTTGGGTGGGGGTATGGCAGGCTATGCCGATGCAATTTTAATCCCGGAATGTCCTTTTGATTTAGAGGAGCTCAGAAAATATATCTGGGAAAAACGCGTAAATGGTAAACGAGGAATTATTATTGCGGTTGCTGAAGGAGCGCATCCAAAAGGTGAGAGTGTGAAAGTGGCATTTACAGTCAGTGGTAGCCCTGAATCAGATAGGTTGGGGGGTATTGGAGAATATTTAGCCAGATGGTGTGATGCAGCGATGGAAGGAGAATCGCGGCATGTGGTACTTGGGCATTTGCAGAGAGCTAAGTCACCGACTACCGCAGATAAATTTTTAACGCTGGCTATGGGGGCTAAAGTAGGGGAATTAGTGCGGGAGTCACGTTGGGGTCAGGCTGTGGCTTTTAAAGCAGGTCAGGTGACGGCAGTGCCGATTGAGGAATTTATGGGTGGTTCGCGGTTGATTCCACTGGATCACCCTTGGCTGCAAATGGCGAGATCGGTGGGGATTTTTGTTTGAAAAGGAGAATAATTGCCAATAAATAACGAAAATATGTGCTTTGGGGTTAAAAATGCAGTCAATCAATCAACGTGATGATAAAGCAGAGTCAGAGAAAAAAAATGACAGCATGCGCACTCAGAATTCCATGCCTGATGCGGTATCCCTTCTGGCAAAAAAAGTAGAAAGCCCACCCAATACGCCAAGTCAACAGCGCTATGATGATAAAAAGCGAACTAGAGAACAAGAATTAATTTTAGAATATAGATTAATTATTAATACCATAGCAGCAACTATCAGAAATAATAATTCAGTTTTCAATATCAGCTTACAAGGAGCTAAACCATTTCAATTAAACTATGATAGATTTCAGGAATGGATTCAAAACAACTGGAACGAAAAAAAGCATGTTAACCTCATAAAAATAATGGTAAGACACAGTGAAAATCTGTTGTATGATTTTCCTACTAGAATGCATTTTACAAAATGTGTCCAATTTTTATTGAATATGAAAAAGTATGTGCAATTCTTATGCTTGCCTGATGTCAATAGGCCAGCCTCTGCTCGAGCTCAAGGATCAGTAAGAGGGAGGGATTTCGATGAGAAAATAAAAGATGCAGATTATCCACAAGTTCGGCCTAGCTCCAAAGAGAGTGATGATAAAAAATCAAAAGAGTCAAAGAATGTTGCATCTATATCTAGATATGAGGAGAAACAGAAGTCACGACAGAAAGACAAAAAAAAATCTCATAATCTGCCGATTCCTCGTCCTATATTATTAAAAACATTTCTTAATTCAAAAACACCTGAAGAGTTTTCCTGGTTTGAACGCCTACGCATTGCAATCGATATAGTAAAAAAATTAAAAGATTTAGATGCTAAAGGAGAATTTTATGGAATGCTAAAATCAAAGTATATTTTGATGGATGTGAATGGCCGAGTCAGCCTGCCCGTGTTACAGGGCAAATACAAGTCACCTTCTTGGCGGAAAGATTACTCCATTAAAACGGATATTCGTGATTTTGGTAATTTACTCCTGGAGTTAGTGTGGTTCAATATCGAAAAAGACGTTTTGCATCGACCGGTATGGCCGCCAGATTGCCCAGCAGAAATAAGAGCCCTCATTAACAAATGCTTGGCGAGAAATATCACGCTCACCGAAATAGAGCAACAGTTATGGAAAATATTCGATGGGCTTGTTGCGCAACCGGTACTTTCTTATTCAAAAGAGCATCATCTTTTAGAAATTTCATTTCCGAGTAAAGTGCAGCAACAGAAAAGTAAATTTGTATTACAACAAGGGCGAGATAAAGTTCCACTTGATGCAAAAGTATTAGAGAAAATGAGGGAAAAAACTAAGGAGTTGGGTGAGAAATTTTATAGAGCAGTTGTACAAGATCCACGCTGCGTATTGACTTTCGATGAGGAAGAAAAAGCGAAGAGCCTATATTTTTATGCTCCTGAAATTACTGTGGGAAATCAGCAAAATGTAATTTTATTGATATCATCAAAAGAAGTGATAGACGCTATTTTCACCTTGTTTAAATTATCGGAGGAGATTTTTGTTAGAAAAGAAGAAAATGGCGTGCATTTTATCAGTATACGTTCTGATCTTTTAAGTAGATTTACAGATTTAATTTATCAAAATGCTAAGAATAATTGTGAATTGACTTTAAACATTGAATCTGCTTTAGAATTTATGCCTACCGTTATAGTAGAATTAATTACGGATTTGCATCGTTGCAGTGATAACTATCAGGATTTTAATGAGCCAGTTTGCTTGAGTTCGCATGATATTGCAAAAGAAAATCAAAGATATATCGAAGCTATTAAATCAATGGTTGACCTTGACCAAAAAGATAGTTCATTGGTATTTGAACAAATAAAAGCATTAAGTCAAGATCCAAAAATTTTAACTTATTTGTTAAAAATGATTGAAAATACCCATTTAGAGAGGGATTTAAAATCTTGGATTATTCAATTTTTATTATCAATATTAAAAACTAAAGGGATTATAGCTGCACCATTAGCAGGTTTATATGTTGAATGTAGTCAATTTAATATTTTAAAGGCATGTCCGAGCGATCCAGACCATCTTTATATTGCGGAGGGTAAAAATAAAAAAAGTGGGGATGAGAAAGTATTGATAAAGGTGTGGAAAGCAGATGGTTCTTGCAAATGGGAGCGAAATACAAGTGTGGGAATAGCTCTACAATCAATTCTTGGTGTGCTCGCGCCGCAACAACTGGGCATGTTTTATGACGCGTGGTCATTTAAACATGTTTTTGCAGTGTATCCATATCGTCCTAAAAACTTGCTTGAAGCCATTAGGGAGGACAAAATACCTAATAAATTGTCATGGAAAGACCGTTTGCAAATTGGTATAGACTTAGCGCGAGCAGTTAAGGGTGTGCATAGTCGAAATGTGCTGTGTGGAAATATAAGACCAGACATCATTCTGCTTGATGAAAATAATCGAGCTGAAATTTATGATTTTAGTGAATCTCGTAGAAAACCCCAATGGGATGCAGAAAAGTTTGAGGAAGTTACCCAATTAGGACACATAACCGGGCGCATAATGCCACCTGAAATATCTTTGGGACACACACCGGATCAATCTTCAGATGTTTATAATATCGGCGTGGTGTTGTTTTATCTTTTTACATCGTTATCTGATAAGCCTAAACTTTCTAAATTGGATGCATTATTTTTGCCTGGGTTTCCATTAGCGGTTGCAATGAAAGCGCTCATCCTAGACTGTATCAATATAGATAGAAGTAAAAGACCTGCCATTTCAGAGGTGTTGCATCGATTAGAACAAATATTTTTAGAATGTGAGGAAAGTTTTAAAGCTGGAACATTTAACCACTTTGAAGGAAATGAAGCGCAGCCTCAGCCGATCATTAAAGAAAAAAAGCTGAGTTCAGCCAGACAAAAAGAAAAACCAGCTAAACCTCCTACGGATTTTTTTAATCAGCCGTTAAATTTAGATATTCTTGAGACGATTAAAAATATTTTAGCAAGTATGATCGCTGCCGGCGAAGTGAAGATACGCGGTATAAAAATGTTAGACTCGCAAAATACTGTTGCAAAACTTCAGCAGTGGATTTTAGCGAATTTAAAGGCAGATCAATATGAAAAATTAATAGAGATTTTAGTAGGTCAGATCGATAACCTCGCAGCTAGTCCAAAAAATCATTTTTTATTAGAAAAACTACAAGCTTACAAAAAAACCCACGAATTTTTGTTAAAAAATTGTCCATTCAAGGAATTATCACGTCAGGATGAAGGCTATTGCGCTATCATGTAAACTTTTTTATAACTCTTTTTATAACTGTCATCCTGAGTTGTAGCCGTCATCCTGAGCGCAAGCGAAGGATCTCCTTATGCTGGCGGTAACCCAGTATGAGGTGCCGGTATAAGGAGATTCTTCGCTTGCGCTCAGGATGACAGCTAAATCAGACCCTGAACGACAAGGGAGAAGCATTTAAGGACTACTTTGATCTATTCAGAGCTTGAACCTTTGTTTACTGTATTGACAGCAAATTCGCCAGCCAACTAACATCACGCTCCAGGTAGTAGTTATTATGATAATAATTAAAGGGAGTAGATGATGTACTGGGATATGATCTTAAAACAAGTGTTAGACAAGAAAAGTTCTGCTCAAGAATGTACTTTCAGCGGTATCAAAGATTATAGCCCATGCATCATATCTGGCATGGTACGGCAGGAGCAGATAAAAATCTCCAGACCGAGAGGAGCTAAAAAATACCCTCTCGGTGAGAGTTATCCAAATGTGTATTTCACTGAACGCGAGGCACAAACCATTTGCCATTTTCTCTATGGCAGAACCACAGCGGAAGTGGCCACAATTTTAGGATTATCGCGTAGGACAATAGAGTTCTATGTGAAGAATATGAAAACTAAATTAAATTGCCGGCTTAAATCCGAATTGCTCTGCAAGGTACGTGCCAGTGGGTTTTTGGATCGCGTGGATTTTGGTTGATTCAGGCAATGACTATTTTTCTGCTACGTCCAATGTAATTAAAAGGGTACTATTCACCTGATCTCTGTCGCTCTGCGGCATCGGCATGGAACATATGCAAATTCACCTCTCCCACAAGGCTGAGGGATCAACACAAATTTAGCGATAGAGATGAAAAAAAT
Organism: Patescibacteria group bacterium; assembly: GCA_035549555.1. NCBI lineage: Bacteria > Patescibacteria group bacterium. Next base: position 67 of record DASZQR010000008.1, on the reverse strand, counting down.
CAGTAAGTTAGCAATTAATGCTTTAGTGCAGTCCGCCTGAGATCCCGCGACTTGATCGCGGGATCTC